>NZ_FOOQ01000003.1 GCF_900113245.1 Halopelagius inordinatus | reverse complement strand
ACCATCGCGATGATACCGACGACGACGACGTTCGCGAGAACGCCGTACGTCCGGTCCGCGGTCAGTTTCTGGCCGCCGAGAATCGCCAACTCGGGGTTCAGCGGGCCGAGCTTCAACAGGCCGAACGACCAGTACAGATACCAGTCGGGCAGGATAATCGCCGGCGTGGAACTGGGGTTCGCTGGCGCGCCGATGTGCGGCGGCATCGTCGCCGAGAGAAACAGGATGACCCCGACGAAGAAACTCGCGATAGAGAGGTTCCGGATTATCTCGTGGGGCCACGTCGGGAAGCCGAGCACGTCGCGTTCGACGTAGCTCGACTCCTGTCTGAGGTCCTGATCCTCGCGACGAGAGCGTTCGAAGTACTCGTACGTCAGCCGGTTGAGACCCACCGACCGCTTCTTGCGTTCGCTCCACGTCGGCGTCTCGTCGTCGGGGGAGACCGGAAGGCCCGACCCGTCGGTCCGTTCGGTGCCGTCGAGCGATTCGGTATCATCTGACATGGTACTCACACGGCTAGTATCGGACACTCCACGAGAATAGATGTTTCCCCGAGGAGAGTCACGCGTCTTTTCGGAAATAGTCTCAGAGAAACGAGACGTTCGAACGCGTTCGAGGGGCGGCGTATGCGGTCGAAATTCGAATACAGAGAATATTGGTCCCTCGATTGTTAGCTTTCAGTCGTCCCCGAGAAGCGCTCTGGATTCGGGTGGTTCGCGTCGGACGACGCTCCCCTCGACGGCGAACCGGGCGTTCGCGTATCCCCGGCGTCGGTTCGTCGTCCGAGCGGTTCTCCCTCGTTTCGAATCCAGTTTCCCACCGATGGTCCGGCGACTCACCTCCCCGGTTTCGCCGCCTGTCCGGTCCGTCCGAAAGTCTATGTTCTTCTGTTCGCTCTCTCCGGCTGTACGACTGAAACCGCTATCGCCTCCGGTGGAGATATCGCTCTCGCTTCCGCGGACACGGTGGTGTCGAAAAGAGTCGATACCGATCGGCAGTTCCGTCGATTCAGTCGTCGCCGTCCGCGGACGCGGTCCGTTCGGTCCACGAACGACCGGTGCCGTCGGAGACGACGACGACGGGTACCTGTGCGTCTTCGCTCACCGACTCGGTCGTAGACCCCGAGACGAACCGGCGAAGTCGGCCCTTCCTCGGCGCGCCCATGACGATAGCGTCGTAGTAGCGCGCCTGTCGCACGAGAACGTCGGCCACGTCATGTTTCGGTTCCGCCTCCAAGGACCAGGTGTCCACCCGGTCGAACGACGAGAGTCGGTCGTTTGCGTCCGCGAGGACGGCCCGACTGGCGTCGTGGTCCGCTTCCGACGCGTCGGCCGAGACGACGTGGAGCAGGTCTATCCACGCGTCGGTGGCGGCCGCCAAGGCTCTCGCGGCGTCTACCGCCAGTCCCGAGTGCGGACCCCCGGCGACGGGGACGAGGACGGACCGGACCCCGTCGAAACTCCCGCGGCCGTTCGTCCGCACCACGTCCGCGTCGGTGGCGGACGCGATTCGCTCCCCTATCGACGGTCGAAGTTCCGACAGTACGCGGTCGGTCGGCGCGTCCTCGACGACGACAGTTCTGGCTCCGAGGTTCGTCACCGCATTCTCGACTGCGACGGCGAGACTGTTCTCGTCGCGGACGATACCGGTCGCCGAAACCGACCCGTCGGAGACGGCTCGCGCCCGCAACGCGCGTTCCGCGGCCGAACGCGCCCCGTCGGTTTCGGGGACGTCGGACGGCGTCTGGTTCGGAGCGGTGTCGAGAAACACGAGTTCGCGACCGGTCGCGTCCGCGAGTGCGACGGCGTACGTGAACGCCTGCGCCGTCGACTCGTCGTTCACTACTGGCACGAGTATCGGTTCTCCCTCGCGTAGAGAGTTCCCCGACCCCCCGTCCGCGGTGGGAGACGAGCGATGGCCGTCCGCCGGAGAGTCCGACGACCGGTCGTCGCTCGGCTTTGCGTCCATGTGACGTGCACCCCTCGAGCACATATAATGCCACCGAATGTTCACGAATCAATACCTGTGAAGCGCAAATTGCATGTTCACGTCTCTCGCCCCGAACCGCGGTTACGACACTCATAACGGGGCGGACCGCGGTCGATTGCGAGCGAGCGCCCTCGAATCGGCCGTCTCACAGGGTGGACTGCTGGACGCGGGACCGACGTCTGCCGACGCCTCTCGTCGGGTGCTCGCAGGCCTCGTTCCCGAAGTTTGCGACTACCTCGAAAAACCAGTCTATAACAAAGTCTACATACAGATACGTTGGATTCGAGGACGTAGGCCACTCACCGAAGACGGTGCGTGTCGCCGGGTGACGCGTTCGCGTCGCGTGGTCGCACCCCCGGGGGTGGCCGTCGGAGACATCTCATCTATGTACAACGGAAATCGCATCGCGGTCGTCGTACCAGCACACAACGAGGAGGGACTCGTCGGGCGAACGATCGAGACCGTCCCGTCGTTCGTCGACCGGGTCTACGCGGTAGACGACGGTTCGACGGACGGCACGTGGGACGAAATTCGGCGCACCGCGCGGCGACTGAACGACGACCGGGCGAAAGCGATGGCGACCGACGGCGGACACCACGATGGACAGTGCGTGGTTCCGATCCGACACGAGACGAACCACGGCGTCGGCGCGGGCGTCAAAACCGGCTACCGCGCGGCCATCGAAGACGAGATGGACGTCGTCGCGGTGATGAACGGCGACGCGCAGATGGATCCGTCGATACTCCATCGCTTCTTGGACCCCATCGTCGAGGGACGCGCCGACTACGCGAAGGGCGACCGGATCAGCAGGCGAGAGAACGTCGGCGACATGAGCAGGTGGCGACTGTTCGGCAACCACCTCCTCACGTCGCTCACGAACCTCTCGAGCGGCTACTGGCAGACGGTCGACTCCCAGAACGGGTACACGGCGGTCTCCGTCCACGCGCTTCGTGAGATAGCTCTCGACGAACTCTACGACGGGTACGGGTTCCTCAACGACCTCCTGACGACGCTGAACGTCAACGACTTCCGGGTCGTCAACGTCCCGCACCGAGCGGTGTACGGGGAAGAACAGAGCGGCATCGTCTACAGAGAGTTCGTTCCCCGACTGTCCGGGTTGCTCCTGCGCAACTTCCTTCGCCGCCTCGCGGTTCGCTCTTCGGACGCTCGGTACGTTCCCGCCGTCGTCGCCTACTGCCTCGGGACGGTCGCGATGCTCTTCGGCGCGGGCTCCGCCCTCCGGAACGCGGCCCGCGGCGACTCCTCGGGAGTCCTCGGGTCGGCGGCATCCGGCGTCGCGGGCGCGGTACTCTTCGTCCTCGGATGTCGATTGGACGCCCGCGCCGCCGACCGACTCGAAACCGAGTACAGAGGCGAGTTCGACGAGACGTCCGCCGACTTCGACGACGAATAACACGGCACCGTTCTTCGCCGCTATCGGTCGCACCTCGCTGTCTCTTTCTCGCTAGACGCATCGAAACGGCGGACGCTCTGGCTAGCCGTGTCGGTGCGTCTCCGAGTTCGGCGCGGACGTTCTCTTCGATGCATCGCTCGGACGGACCGTTGTGCGCATCGCCTCGACTGTCGCGCCCTGTCCCGGGCTCTCGTTCGCGTTCTTCGGTCCAGAGTCGCTCTCCGACGCCGGGACTCGTTCGGGCCGTCCGGTGAGCCTGCTCGTCGTCTACGACGCGCTCACGGCCGACAGCGACGCACGCCTCGTACTCACACGAACGACAGAAGAGACCGGCCGTCGGGAGTCGTCTCAGCGGCGGGCTTCGGTGACGATGCCGCGGATGTTCCCGACGATTCCCCAGTTCGACTGCTGGTCGAGGACCAAGGCGGAGACGCTGTACGCAGCCATTCCGACGACTATGCTCACTGCGAGTTCGATGGGTGCGATGAACGATATCATCGAATCGACGTACCAGACGACGGCTCCCATCGCCGCGCTCGCGGCGACCGGATACGCTATCTCTCGGAGTATCTCTCCGTAGCTCACGTCTATCATGTCGACCGTGACGTAGAGGTCGAGCGGCATCATCGGGAATACGTATATCGCCGTGACGAGAGCGGCCGTACCGACGATTCCGTACATCTCCGTCGCCGGCCAGATGAGCGCCGCCATGATGACCACGCGAATCGCAGAGAGCTTCGTCACCAGGTCCGGCCGGTCGAGCGTCTTCCAGACCGGTCCGAACGTCTTTCCGAGCGACCGGAGGAAGCCGTAGATACAGAGAATCTGCATCGGGACGACCATCTGCATCCAGTCGGGGCCGAAAAGCGCCATGACGAAGTCGGGGGCGACGACGGCGATGCCGAAGGAAACCGGCGCCGCGACGAACGACGTCACCCGTACCGTTCGCAGGAACCCCTCTCGCATGAGTTGACTGTCTTGTTGCACCTGCGAGAGCGCCGGGAACATCACAGAGGAGATGACGTTACCCAGTTCGGTCGCCGGAGCGTTCGAGAACCGGTACCCGTACTGGTAGAAGGCCAAGGCGGCCGGACCGAGAAGCCACCCGAGGAAGGCGTCGTCGCCTTCGCTGTAGAGGAAAAACAGGATGGAGGACCCGGTGACCCACTTGCCGTAGTCTATGAGGTCACGCGCGGAGTCGCGTTTGAACTCCAGTTGCGGTCGGTACGAATCCATCGCGTACGAGGCGATGAGGCGACCGGCGTCCTTCGCGACGTACCCGAAGACGAGCGCCCACGCGCTCGGCCAGATGAGGGCGTATCCGATCGCGACGCTGACTTGCGCGATGCTGCCGCCGACGCGATAGACGAACTGTTTGTGGAAGTCGAGGCTCTTTTTGAAGTACACCACCGCGGGGTTCCGGAAGCCGAGGATGAGCGGTGAGACGCCGATGGCGCGGATGAGATCCGTCGCCCGCGGTTCGCTGAACACCATGTTCCCGATGATCGGCGCGGTGAAGTACAGCACGACGAAGATGAGCATCCCGCGGGCGATTTCGAGCACCCACACGGTGTTGAGGTGCTCGTCGACGTTCTCTTCGACCTGCTGTACGAGTGCGTCGTTGAGACCGATCTTCGTGAACTTCTTCACGCCGCTGAGAACGAGCAACGCGATGCCGACGAGACCGATCTCCGCCGGGCCGACGAGGCGCGCGACGACGACGAGCATCGCCAGTTGGAGGCCGCGGCCGAACGCGTTCTGCCCCATCGCCCAAATCGCGCTCTTTACGGCCCGTTCCGCGGTCCCACCGGTGGGTATGAGCCGCTCTACGAGTGAGCGAAGACGGTCGCTCACGGTACCAGTCCCCCACGTGCACCTGACTGCTTCATTACTCGATTTGGTGTACTACGTTGGTATCGTTATATCTGAATTAATGTCGTGGCGGAGGATTCGCTCGTTCGGAAGCCACTCCAAAACCCGGATTCTCCGCGATTAAACCGCCCGCTTTGCGAACGACGCTGTGGTCGCAATCGAGGCGACGAGGACGTCTCGACGGCACAGAGTCGAGAGAGTCACCTCAGGCGACGTTGAACCACGCGTCGACGATTCGCTCGGAGTACCCTTTCCCGACGATGTCGAGGTTCCCGTCGCCGTCTAAGTCCACGAGTTTCGCCTCGTGGGTCGCGACGCCTTCCTCGATTATCTCCGATTCGAACGTTCCGTCTTCGTTTCGGTGGAAGACGAACTGCCGGGGCGAGTGTCCGTCTTCGAGACCCATCTCCGCGACGTATATCTCCAAGGAGCCGTCGCCGTCTATGTCTGCCACCTGGAGGCTGTGGGGGTTCGAGAGGTCGTCGTGCAGGATTGTCGGCGTCCAGTTCGGCGGGTCGAACAGGCCGAGGCGGGCGCGGCGGTCGTCGGGGTCTTGGTACGGCAGGTCGCCCTCGGTGACGAGAATCTCGTCTTCGCCGTCGCCGTCTATGTCCGCGACGGCGAGGCGCGTCCACGGCCACCCCTCCGCGAAGTTCTCGCGGTCCCACGTCCCGTCGTCGTTCCGGTGGAACACGTTCGGCCCGGCCAGAATTTCGACGATACCGTCGCCGTCCACGTCTGCGACTTCCACGCCCTCCACGTTGAGGTCCTCTGCGACCATGTGGCGGTTCTCGACGGGCCACGGTTCGCGCCGCGGGTCGTCGGGGATGTCGTAGTAGAAGACGACTGCGCTCTCTTGAGAGAGGACGACGACTTCGTCCTCGCCGTCACCGTCGACGTCTGCGACGGCGGTGTCGTGGTACTTCTCGAAGTCGTCGGTGATGAGGCGGCGCGTCCACTCCTCGCGGGGGTCGTCGGGCTGTTCGAACCAGTAGAGGTCGTGTTCGTTGAGGTTCTGTCCGGCGACGATGTCCATCGTCCCGTTGCCGGAGATGTCGCCGAGCGACCCGCCGACGGAGAGGTCAGGTGCCGTCGCCACGTCGTGACGCTCCCATCCGGGGTTCTCGTACCAGAATATGTTCGTCTCCATCTGCTTTATCACCTCGCGAGTGCCCGGCAGTTTTCGGAGGTTGAGTTCCTTTCCGAGGACGGGAACCGTGAACGGGTAGATGCCGCCGAGTGCACCGACGATGACGTCGGGCAGACCGTTTCCGGTCAGGTCGGTCGTGAGACAGAAGCTCATCTGACCGCACGGCGGAGAATCGTCGATACGGCTGTGTTGAAACTCCATGTACTCGGAGTAACACTACGAGAGAGAGATTGTAATGACGCGGTTAACGCCCGCGCGGCGAACGCTCCGTCGTCGCGACGAGTTCGACCGGCCGTCTCACCGCGCCGAACTGACGGTCTGTGACCGTTCCTCCGCGAAGAACTGCCTGACCAACGCCGCGCCGTCTTCGACTTTCTCGCTCGGCGACGCGCCCGTCTCGTTCCCGTAGACGACCCACTCGACGCCCGCGTCGTACGCTTCTCTGAGGACGTGTCCGGTGTCGACGACGCCGGTTCCGCGTTCGACGTCCTCGTACGCGCCGAATCGACCTGTCGGGGCCACGTCCCGGAGATACATCGTCGGTACGCGGCCGGAGACGGCGTCGAACGCGGCCGCGGGGTCGAACCCGGCGGCGTACACCTCGCAGACGTCGAGTTCGAAGAACAGGTCGTCCGGCGTCGTGCGCGCGGCGAGGTTCCAAAACCCGGTGTCGTCGGGGATTCGGATCCGGTCGGTGCGGCGGAACTCCGCCAGTCCGCGAGACGCGTAGGCGGCGAGTTCCCTCGGAAGCGGGGACGCCCCGAGAACCTCCGTCACTCGGTCGGGGAGGAACGGCCAGAGGTCGGTTCGGCCGTTACGGTAGCCGACGTCGACGTCGCGAGCGTCGAGTTCGTGCGCGAGGTCCGAGATGCGGTAGGAGAGTTCGCGGACGTTCCACCGACTGCGGACGTCCCACGCCGGAACGCGGGTGACGACGAGGCGGTCACAGCCCACCGTCTCACACCGGTCGAGCAGGTCGTTCTCCCCGGCGACGGCCGATTCGATAGTCGAGAGGTCGGCGTGCGCGGCGACGGGTTCGACGCTCGAATCGTCGAGAGCGTCGGCGACGGCGTGGGGGTCCGCGTCGCGGAAGCGGTCTGCGAACTCGACTCCCTCGAACCCCGCGGCACCGACGCGCCGAATCACGTCGGGGAGACTGTCCGAGGACTCTCGGACGCTGTGCAGTTGAAAGGCGGGACGCAGTGGACGCTCCATACCCGCGAATCCTCCGTCGCGAGCATTGTAATACAGTTACTAAGCCGTTTCAGGCCCTCACGCGGCCGTTTCAGCGATCGCTGCGTTCGCGCCGTCCGTCCGGCGTCCGGCCCGTTATCTCGTCCATATTCAACGCGGCGGACGCCGTATTCCCGTCCGTGACCTACCGAATCGGTTTCGTCGGAACCGGAGCACCGGACGGTGAGGGGTTCGCGATGGCGTACCGTCACGCAGAGGGGTACGACCGACTCGACGACTGCGAAATCGTCGCGTGCGCCGACCTCGTCCCGGAGAACGCGGAGGCGTTCGCCGAGGAGTACGGCGTTCCCGACCACCGCGTCTACGAGGACCACGAGAAGATGCTGTCCGAGGCGGAACCGGACGTGGTGAGCGTCTGTGTCCCGCCCGCGGTCCACGCGGACATCGTGGTCGACGTGGCCAGAAGCGGCGTCGTTCGCGCCATCCACTGCGAGAAGCCGATGGCGACCACGTGGGCGGACGCGAGGCGCATGGTCGAGGTGTGCGACGCCGAGGGCGTCTCTCTCACCATCAACCATCAACGGCGCTTCGGTCGCCCGTACAGGGAGGCGAAACGACTCCTCGACAAAGGGACGGTCGGCGAACTGAAGCGAATCGAGTTCCACGAGGAGGACCTCTACGACAACGGAACGCACGGGTTCGACCTCGCGAACTTCTACAACGACGGCGCGTCGGTCGAGTGGGTGCTCGGTCAGATAGACTACACGGACGAGAACAAACTGTTCGGCGCGCACAACGAGAACCAGGCCGTCTCGCAGTGGCGCTACGAAAACGGCGTCTACGGACTCGCCTCCACCGGTCGCGGCGAGGAGTTCGTTGGCGCACTCGTTCGACTCGTCGGCACCGACGGCGTCGTCGAAGTCGGCGACGACGGCACCGTCTCGTACCGCCGCGACGGCGGCAAGTGGAAGACGGCAGATAGCGGGACGGACGGGCGCTACCGGCCGCAACTGAGCAAACCCCGCCTCGGACTCCGATTCCTCCTCGCGAAGGTGTCCGAGGAACTCGCGGGCCGGTTGGACCCGCCCCTCTACACCGCCCGCGCCATCGAGGAAGTCGTCGAATCGATCCGAACGGGCGAGGAGTCGGAACTCAACGGCCGCGACGCACTCGCGGCGGACGAACTCATCTTCGCCACGTGGGAGTCTTCGCGCCGCCGCGGGCGGGTCGACCTCCCGTTGGAGATAGACGACAACCCCCTCGAAGCGATGGTCGAAGCCGGTGCGGTCGGCCCCGATTCGGACCTCCCCTCGCGCGCCGCGCGCCACGCCGACCCGGCGTCGAACGGGTCCGCTGACTCGCTCCCGTCGCGCTTGCTTCGGCGCGTCACTCGGTCGTAAATTCTCCTCTCCTCTCCTCTCCTCTCCTCTCCTCTCCTCTCCTCTCCTCTCCTCTCCTCTCCGTGTCCGCGCGCGCCGCCGACCCTCGGTTCCTCGTCGTTTCGTCGCTCCGACTTCCGATTTCGCCGGTGTCTCGGTTCGCGCGCCGACAGTTCGGTTCCCCCTCGCGGACCGGCACCACCGTGTCCGGAGTAACTCACCCGGACCGACGGTTGGCCCCGTCTCCCTCACGATTAGTCGGTAAAAAAGCCCACAGAACCCTCGTTTCGACCCCACCGCGTCCGCAGAAAACCGGAGATTTCGCCCCGCGCCGCCGTCCTTACTCGACAGATTCGTTGACGAGGTCCGCGGTCAGTTCCGCCACCTCGCGACGGACTCGCTTTGCGCGGGTCAGGTCGGGGGTCACGTCGTCGTCGGTGAGCGATTCGACGTAGTCGAGAATCTCTTCGGCGTCGCGAGAGTGGAATATCTCACCCTCGTCGATGAGCGCTTGGTCCACCGAGATGCGCGTGCTCGGGAAGAAGGAGACGGCGGGCGTCTCCATGCGCGCGGCCTCCCGCGCCATCGTTCCGGACCCGGTGAGCATGCACCGCGCGTGCCACGCGAGTTCGAGGCCGTCGAGGGCCTCCTCGGGGACGTAGACGTTCTCGGAGGGGACGCCGTCGGCGAACTGTTCGTCGTCGCCGCTCCGCGGCAGGTAGACGACGTTGATGCCGCGTTCGGCCGCGCCCGCGAGGATGTCGGGGACGATGCTTCCGTCCGCGTCGACGTACGTCGCGGAGAGCGCTTCCGGGCGGACGACGATGAACTCCTCGCCGTCGAACGGCAGTCGGTCGGGGAACGTCGGGTCCGGTTCGAACTCCGCGACGTAGACGTCCTCTTTGTAGCCGTCGTAGGTGTGGACGCTATCGGAGTCCGCGCCGCGGTCGGTGAGAACCGACGTCTCGAACGCCTCCGGGACGACGTTGTGCGTCGCCTGCGCTTCGAGTCGGTGGTAGAGTTCCTCGGCTTTCAGGTCGTCCACGTAGGCGCAGATGTCGTTGTCGGTAAAGTGGATCGAAGGCGTCCCGCGCGCCTTCGCCGCGAGGATGCACATCGCGTTTCGCGACGAGAGGGCGACGTCGGCGCTCGGCGCGCTAACGGTCAGTTGCGCGGTTCGCATGGGGATTCCCACTTTCCGGAGCGTCGGGTTCTCGTAGTCTTTGCCGACGGTCTCGAAGTCGAATCCGACCTCCTCGGCCAGCGGGACGGTTTCCGTCTTCTCGCGGACGGTAACCTCCGTCTCGACGTTCGAGAGGGTGTCGGTGAGCGCCTTGAAGAAAAACGGGTGGCTCGGGCTGGCGAGGTCGACCCACACCTTCACCGGGCCACCCCGGCGCGCGGATTCGGTCTCCGTCTCCGCGTCCGCCTCCCTCGACGAGCGTGTGGCCTCGCTCACGTCCATCCCTCCACGCCGACAGTCGCACAGTCGTCGCTTCGCGTCGTCCACGACGCGGTATGTGTACTCGTCATCGTCTGTACTGCGGGCGAGAACGTGTTTTGTTATGCGTCGGCGAACTGCGGCTAGACCCGATTCCGACGGCCGAGTCAGAGATACCCCAGGTCGGCGAGGTGGTCGCTCATCGAGTCGTCGAACTCCGCACGCTCCTGTTGGTCCGAGTAGGGAAGACCGTACTCGTTCATCCACGATTCGCACACCTCGGCCAGTTCCGCGCGGCGTTCGGGGCGGTCGTCGCCGACGTCCGTCTCGTCGGGAACCGAGAACAGTTCGTCGCCGTCCGTGCTTCGCGTGTACCGGAACTCGGGCGTTCGGAGGCTGGTGACGTCGTCGGAGTGGTACCGGCTCTCGTCGAAGGCGTCGCCTGACTCGGCTAGCTTCGCGAACTTCCCTCGCGCGCGGGCACCGCTCCGTTGGGTGACGGCGAACTCGCGGTCGTTCTCGCGCAGGTCGTAGCCGACGGGGAGGTCGAAATCGACGCCGGCCGCTTCGAGGACGGTCTGCATCGCGTCGGCGTGCTGGACGATTTCGTCGTGGACGCCGGAGAGGCCGGGGACGCCGGAGACGACCATCGGGACGTTCGAGACGGCGTCTTCGACCGATATCATGTGCGCGAGGAGCCCCGACTCGCCGAGCAGTTCGCCGTGGTCGGAGGTGACGACGACGATGGGGTCGTCGAGTCGCGACTCGGCGTACTCGACGATGCGTCGGGTCGTCTGATCGACGCCGAGTATCTCCGCGTCGTACATCGCGTGGATGGCGTTCCACTCGTCGTCAGAGAACGGGAGCCCGCTGGCCATGTGTTCGTAGATGTGTTCGGACATGTCCATCGACGTCTCCAAGGCGTCGTCGAGGCTCATGTCGAACCCGTCTTCGAACGCGTCCTGGTAGGGTCGCGGCGGGTGGTACGGGTGGTGGCTGTCGCCGAGGTGGGTGTACAGAAAGAGCGGCGTTCCCTCCTCGGCGGCCGCGTCGACGTGACGCTTCGTCAGCGCCCTGTCGAGGTAGCCGATAGAGTGTTTCCGCGTGTCGGTCGTGTAGCCCGCGGAGTACCGCCGGAGACCGGCCAGATACTTGATCATCGTCGGAATCCCGGCCTCGTCGACGAGCGTGTCCTTACTGAGGTAGTGGAAGTGGTCGAATCCTCGGTCGAGGCCCGTCGCCTCGGTCAGTTGCGGGTTCGGAGAGACGCAGGCGGTCCGATATCCCGCGTCGCGGAACGCCTCTGCGACGGTCGGAACGTCCTTCACGAGGCGGTCCTCTTGCGACCACGTCCGGTGTGCCGAGGGGGTCAGTCCCGTCAGTATCGACGCACTCGAAGACCGCGTCCAGATATCGTGCGAAAAGCAGTTGGTGAACGATGCGGCGTCCGACCGCGACGCGAGCGACCGGAGGAACGGAGTCGTGTCTCTGTCGTACCCGCCGAGGGAACTGTGGTCCTGACGGACGCTCTCGAGCGTTATCCAGACGACGTCTCGGGACATTGGATACCGTTCGAACAGCACCCGGACGGATAATTCGTCAGCGGCTAACGTCCGCTCGGCCGCGCGTATCGTCGTTTATGACCGGCCTTAGCCGACGGTCCGTCCGTCGGGTGAATTCGACATCGAACGAAGAATCAGCGTCGTTACCGGGTCGAGTCCCGAATCAGTACTTGCGCGCGAGGTCGACGAGTGCGCTCCCTTCGATAGAGAGACGCTCGATGCCGTCGACGACGGTGACGACGTCGTCGTCCCCGACGTCGAGCGTCGTCCCGTGTTCGCTCGCGCGGCGCGAGGCGACGAGGTCGTACGTCGCGGAGGTGTTCTCGGCGGCCGCGAAGAACTCCACGTCGGTGTCCTCGCTCGGTTCCGCGGGGTCGATTTCCACGCCGTCGACGGCGACTCGCGCCTCGGTCGAAAGACGGAGGTCGGAGAGCGTCCCCGTGTACTCGAACCGGTGTAACCCGCCCGTGAGGTATCCCTCGGTGCTCGGACCGAACGTCACCGCTCTCCCCTCCGTGAGGTCGTCGCCGGGTTCCGTGGTCCCCTCGACGGTGAACTCGTAGGTGACGTCCTCGCCCATCCACTCTATCTCCAGCGTGTGCGACCGGGACCCCGCCCGCGCCGGAACCGCAGCGTCGTACGCCACGTCGGCGAGGACGACCGACCCGTCGACCGTTCCTCCGATGCTCCCGGCCGTATCGCCGACGACGGTGAACCCCCCGACGATGCTGTCCGTCGTGTCGGCGAACTCGAGCCAGCGGTTCCCCGCCGCACCGGTCGGCTCGAACTGCACGTCCGACGCCGCTTCGCCGACGCCGACGAACCCGGTTCGGACGCCCATCTCTATCGGGATGTTCACCCGGTACGTCCCCGCGGGGAACTCGACGAACACTCCGTCGTCGACCGCTCCCCCGAGTGCGCCGCCGATCGGGATGGTCCCGGTCGGGTCCGCACCCAGGTCTTCGACGGCGTTCACGCGGCGGTCGAACGAAATGTCGTTGTGCTGAACCTCCGCGGCGACGGAACTGCTCGACGCGGCGGCACCCGTGGCGACTGCCGCGGCCGCCGCACCCAGTCGAAGCGCGTCTCGTCGGCCGAGAAGCGTCGGTTCCTCGTCCCCGTCCGTTCTGCCCGTATCGCTCGGTCTATCTGCCATGGACGCTCGGTTAATTAGGGATTATTTAGATAAGTGCTTCGATTATTCCGTGCTTTTTATGTCTGTAACTATATTATTAACTTAGAGACTTTCTCTAATTAGTGAATGTGTCGGAGAGACTGTTTCAGTCGAAACGGGGCTATGAGGCCCCTGTAGAAGTCCCCAAACGCGACCGAACGGTTCTCCCCGACTTCGATGAAACGCTGTTATCGGGGCGTTAATAGCTCGTTAACGCGGTCGTCATCGACGCGGAGAACGTGTTCGCGTCTGTGTGGTCCCGCGAGAACAGGTACGTCCAGTAGATGGCGACGGACTGCGTCTCGGAGTCCGCCTCAGTGTTGCAACCGCCGGTACAACTCTTCGAGGCGTTCGACCGTCACCGGCCACGAGTATTCGCGTTCGACCTGCGCGCGACTCCGCGCCCCCATCGCGTCGACCTGTTCGGGGTCGTTTATCAGGTCCGAGAGGTTCGCCGCGAGCGAATCGGCGTCGCCCGGCGCGACGAGGACGCCGTTTCCGTCTATCAGGCTCGGAATCGCTCCCACCGTCGTCGTGAGCAGAGCGTTTCCGCCCGCCATCGCCTCCAACAGCGCGATGGGTAGGTTCTCGGCGTGCGTCGGGAGCACGAACACGGACCCCTCACAGAGCAGTTCGCGCTTTCGTTCCTCGCTTACGTACCCCTCGTAAGTCACCTCGGGATGTCGCTCCGCGAGGTTCTCCGCGAGATGTGAGAGCGGTCCCGACCCGGCGATGGTGACGCGGCAGTCCTCGCCGCGCGCGAGGAGTTCGTCGACGGCCTCCGTGAACTCGCGGATGCCCTTCCGTTCGATGTGGTTCGAGACGAAGACGACGTGCGGCGGGCGCGCGCCGTACTCCGGTTCGTACTCGTCCGGGTCGACGGCGTTCGGCAGCACCGTCGTCTTCTCTTCGCCGACGCGCGGGCCGATTATCTCCTGCCAGTACTCCGAGAGCACGATGACGTTGTCGCAGTGCTCGAAGACGAGCGACTGGTACCACCGGAGGAGACGAGAGTCAGACTGGACGAAACTGTCGAACGACGACCCGTGGATGTGAAAGACGACCGGAACCTCCCAGACGACGGACGCGAAGAAGACGTAGAGACTCGACTGGAAAAAGGAGTACCAGTGGCTCGAGTGCACGTGGAGGACGTCCGGCGGTCGCCGGAAGGGAAAACAGAGCACCTGCCAGACCGCCTGTAACGCCGCCCAGAGGAACGCCGACAGAGAGTCCGTGTCGTCGACGGCCACGTCGTAGACCCGAACCGAGACGCCGTCACCGAGGCGTTGCCGTTGCTCGCGGATGTACTGTGCGATTCCACCGGTCGGCTTTCCCGCCGGTCCGACCAGCATGATATCTGTTGCCCGCATTGAGTGTTACACCGGCGGGACCGTGGATAGTAATGGAGTAGTTACGCCGCAATCGCCCGCGTCGAGGCGGTTCCGCGAACCGGCGGAGCGTCGCAGTCAGTTAGGTGAGAGTGCGAGTCGCGTCGTTACCACCGCGGTAACGCCGTGTCTCACCCCGTCGCTTCGAGCGGAAGCCCCTCTTGGTCGACGTAGTACAGTCGGTAGTCGCCGTTCGTCTGGACGCGGGAGATGCGCGGCGTGACCTGCTGGTCTATCCGGTCGAAGTCCTCGTTTTGATAGCGGATTCCGTGGTATCCCACCGTCTCGCGTTCGCGGTCGCGTTCGGAGACGACGAGGTAGTATCCGGGATGGTCGGTCCGGTTGTTCCCGCGGTATCTCGTTACGTTCTCAATGCTGTTGAACTCCTCCTGGGACATTCCCCACATCAAGCGGTCCGGAATTCCCGCGCTGAGCGCGTCCGAGAACCGTTCCGGACCGGAACGAACCTTCGCGAACGGGACTTCCTCGGCGCGGTGTTGGAACGTGGCGTTGTAGCCGACGAACTGCGACTCCGGCGTCTCCGAGGAGGGAAGATAGATGTACGGCGACGGATAGAACGCCACGAGCGACCCCGTGAGTACCAAGATGGCGAGAACGGTGCTCGCGACGCGGGCCCCTCCGCTCAGATGCGGCCCGTACTCCGCCGCTAGCTTGTACAGCGCGATGGCTCCGAGGACGCCGACCAACACCATCGCGAATCCCAGGTGGCGGAAGAAGTACGACGAGACGTTTCCGATGAACTGCGCGGCGAAGAACGGCCCGAGGGTGAGCGCGGAAAAGCCGATATAGGTCACCGCAATCCCGGAGTCGTCGGTTCGGTCGCGAACGCCTCCGAACACCTCTCCGAGGATGAGGCCGCTGGCCAGGATGATGTAGAGCATCGAGATGCCGAACAGTTTGGCGAACAGTTCCCAGATGCTGATTCCCAGCGACCCCGCCGACTCGCTTCGGTCTTGCGCGATGTCTCCGGCGCCCTGTCCGGTCTCTGCGAACCCGATGACGGACTCCGTCAGGTTCTGGGCGAAGATGAACGTGTGCTGGTGCTGTACCGCCCACGTGACGAATATCACCCCGAGGACGACCACCTGCCCCGCGAGCAGTCGATACTCGAAGGCGGTCGACGCGTCGTTGCGACGGCGCAGGACGTACCCGACGCCGAATATCGTGAACAACAGAATGAGCACGTCGATGGCCACCTGCGGGTGGTAGAACACGGTGGCCCCGAGAGCGACGGGCGAGAGGAGACTCACGGCCGAGAGCCAGTCAGGAAGCGCGTCGTCCTCGGCGGCGCGGGTGACGTGCTTGAACGTGAGATAGAGGACGAACGGGAAGTAAAGCGTCGTCAGCGTGTAACTGTGGAAGTGAGCGTGGGTACTGATGTTGTTCACAGAGAGCATGAGCATCCCGGTGAACACCGCGAGTCCGACCGCGCGTTCGTCACGCACGACGGCCCACACCGCAAGCGGGATGAACACGAGGGTGACCGTCGACATGGTGAGCATCGCGTACATCAGCCCGTGGCGAATCGATACCCCCATCGTCTGCGAGAGGAAGGCGGCGAGCGAGTGCCCGCCCGGGTAGATCAGGTCTCCGAATCCGAAGTCGGTCTGGACGAGCGCTTTCGTCCATCCGAGGTGGGTCATCGCGTCGCCGGACCCGTGGAAGTACATCCCCTGTAGGAACGGGAGACCGAGGAACGATATCATGGTGAGCCCGGCGAGTCCGACGCCGAGAGCGCGCGTGACTCGCTCGCCGGAAACCGCGGTTCCGAGACCGATTCCGACGGCGACGAGAGCGCCGAGCCAGTACAGAAGCGGCGTCGAGGTGTATATCGATGCGTCGTAGCCGGGCGAGGGGTTCACTCTCGCCCAGAGAACAGCGCCCGCTAACGCGAGATAACCGACGACGAGTGCGAGATGCAGAGCGTCGGTAGTTCCAGTCTGCGACTGCGACCGAGTCGTCCGGGTTGCACTCATCGGTCAGGGGGCGAACAGCGACCGTGTCTGTCCACCCCGGTGGTGCGTTCCCCTGTCGATACGAATTTCACACGTAGCACGAGGAGAACCGCTACTATCGTTATGTTTGATGTAACGCTATCGTACCGCGACCACTCGACGGAGAATACGCCTCCTACGTCGCCGTCGATTGGGATAAACTACCGATTGAGACGCTTTCTCGACCGAATTCGTCCGGTCGAAACAGCGGTTCTCCGACGGTTCCGGTGACTCTCCAACCGATGTGTCCGCCTCTGTCCGCCGTCGCCCGAATTCGACCCCCGATTCTCCACCGACCGCTCCGACCGTCGAACAGAATACCGATAACGGTTCGAATCGTACGGTCGGGGTATGAACTCGTGTACCGGAGTGAGCCGACTCACTCTCTCGCGACGTGACCGCGCGACAACCGAACCGCAGTCGGTCGAGCCATGACCGACGAGACGCCGATGGAAGGCGACGAGTACAGCCACCCCGACGGGACCACTGAAATCGTCTACCTGACAGAAGACGGCCGGGTGCTGACGCTCCGCGAGTACCCGTCGGCGAACGCGTTCAACGAGACGGTCGATGCCGCCGCTTACCGCGGCATCAACGACGACGTGGCGGCGCTTCCGAGCCGAGACGCGTTTCTCGACGCGGAGTTCCCGGAGGACGCAGACGAACCGAGCGAGAACTCTCGAACCGACGAACCCGAAAACTGACCGCGCCCGAGTCGGGACCTCTCGTTCGGGTCGAGGACCCGTCGCGGAGTGTCGAACGTCGAGGAGAACGCACCGACGACGCTCGTTCGTCGAAAAACGTGCTGCGGGTGCGAGTCGCCCGCCCGATTATTCGCCGACCGCGGTCACGTTGAACCAGATGTTGACGGTGCGATACGCCGTCTCCTCGCTGGGGTCGGCTGGCGCGTCGCCGCGGTAGACGTAGTAGACGAGTTGTAGGTCCTCACCCTGCATCGTCGGGGTTATCCGGTGGCCGTACTGCCACGACTGGCCGGCCGCGAGCGTCTGCGACTCCCGCTTTAACTCGTCGCGCTCGACCACGTTGTCGCCCTCTACGCGTTGCAGTTCGGCGACGGCAGTGTACTTCGTCTGCTCTTGCTCGTAGTTCTCCACGAGCAGAACCAACTCGGAGGACGTTCCGTTGGTGAACTGATCGGGGTAGTTTCCGGCGGTGAGCGACCCGTCGTCCTGTTCGGTGAGAAGCGACACCTGCGTGAACTGCGACCCGTCGGCGGGCGCGACGAGACCGAACGTCACCGCGCCGACGGCGAGAACTACCGCACACAGCAGCGCGACGTTCACCGCTCGGTTACCGTTCGACCCGTCGAACGCGGTTCGAGCCTCGATGGCGGCCGTTCGGAGAGGAAGGGCGTAGCGCGTTTTGTCCGGCGTCCGCGCGCGCCGAACCGCGCCGAGAAGCGTCGCCACGGTGGCCGTTCCGGTCGCGATACCGACGATAGCCGTCTGTTGGTAGTCGAAGAGAGCGACGTCGAGCAGTAAGGCGAAGATGGGGACGAACGCGACGCTGAGTCCGAACCCGAACGCGAGTCGTTCGAGGAACGGAAGACCCGCCCGCGTCGGTCCGTCGCCGTCGTTACCGCCGACGTACCAGCTTCTGTTGCGGTTCATCGGCGACGGATCCGAGACCGACCGAGTCGACGCCGAAGCCGGGAAAAGCAGCGTCGAGACGGCGTATCCCGGGAGGAACAACACGAGGAACGCGCCGGCGACTACCTGTATCGGACCCCCGATGCCCGACGTAACCACGAACGCGACTGCGGCGACGGCGGCGAGCGTCAGTATCGTGTCCGCCGCGAGTTCTTTTCGACTCACGGTTCTCTCTCCTGTCGAACGGCTTCGAGCGACGGTGCTCGTCGAGTGGTCGAGTGGCGAGTCACTACCTGCCCTCTGTCTCGTAGTCTCTTTGTTACGTTCAGAATAAACTACCTCTCGACCGGCTCCGGCGTCGCGTCCACGTCTCCGCCGTCGGGCGTCCCTCGGCCGTTCGGCAGTCGATTCCGCCGTCGTCCGGCGTCTCCGCTCGTCCGGCAGTCTCCGACTGCGACCGAAACGAGATGCCGTGCCTGCCGACGCGGGGTTCGCCTCGGCCGTCTGACTCTTCGGGGACGACCCCTTCGCACGCGCGGAACGTTCCCTATAACAAAACCCGCGTCCCCGAATATCCATCCGATGGACGCGACATCCGAGTACGCTCCCAAAGTGAGCGTCGTCATCCCGACGTACGGACGACCTGACTACCTCCCCGACGCCGCAGAGAGCGTCGCGGCGCAGACGTACTCGAACGTCGAACTCGTCGTCGTCGACGACCACTCGCCCGAACCGGCCGAACCGGCCCTCGAAGACGCGTCGTTGGACGGCCTCTCGTGGCGATGTCTCCGCCACGAGGAGAACCAAGGGGCCAACGCCGCCCGGCGGACCGGAATCGACGCCACCGACGGCGAAATCGTGGCGTTCCTCGACGACGACGACTACTGGACTGAGACGGTGCTCGAACGGGTCGTCGAGGCGTTCCGGACGGGCGGGCCGGACGTCGGCGTCGTCTCCACCGGGGTTCGCGTCGTCGACGCCGAGGGTGAACAGATCGGACAGACCATCCCCGAGTTCGGCGGCGACGTGACCGAGGCACTGCTCCGCGGTCACCTACAGGCGGCGACGTTCTCTCGATTCGCGGTCCGCCGCGACGTGTTCGAGGCGGCGGGATATCCCGACGAACGACTGCCCAGTCTGCAGGACCGCGAGTGGCATATCCGCCTCTCGCAACACACCCGATACGCCTCCGTGCCGGAGGCGTTGGTCGTCAGGCGAGTCACCGACCACGACCAGATTACGGACGATTTCGAGAAACTGCGAGACGAGTCGGTCCCCCTCATCGTCGGGAAGCACGGGTCGCTCGCGGCGTCGTACGGCGACGACTGTCACCGAGAGTTCCTCGCTCACTTCGACCGGACGCTCGGGTTCTCGGCGCTCAGAAACGGTTACTACCGCGATTCGGTGCGACTCCTCGTCCGCTCGATTCGCCGGGACCCGACGCAGGTGTCCACGTACGGCTACCTCGCGTTGGCTCTCGGCGGCCCGTTCACGTACGGGTCCGCGCGCCGCGCCAAACGCTGGCTCTCTGGTCGCGTCTCGGCCTGAGCGTCTCCTGTCGGGCCGTGCTGTCGTCCTTTTCTCGCCCTTTTCGCTTCGAGAAGTCAGGATTTCACCCCGGGAGCGCCGCGTTCAGTCGTAGTTCGACTGAAGCCACTGCTCGACCGTCGTCAGTCCGGACACCGCGCCGATGTGGTCTTGCTCTTGGGTCTCGAAGTGCTCTTCCGTGATTCTGCGGACGGTGTCTTCGTCGAAGAACTCGCGGTCCGCCGCGTCGTCCATCAGTCCGACGAGACGCTCTCGCAGGTCGTCGTCGGAGATAGACCAGACGCTCTGCATCCGGCGGCCGCCGTAGGCCGTCGTGCCGCGGAGGCGCTGAATCGACGTGCTCACGACGAACCCGGTCGCGTGCTGCCACAGGGGCCGTTCCGGCGGCATCTTCGTCCGTTCGTACGGGATGTCTTCCATCCCGTGTCCGATTTCGCGCGTGAGGTCGAGTTTCCCTTGGGCCGTCCCGTACGGAATCTTCCCTTTCGTTCCGGGAACCCACTTCACCCGGTCTTCGAGGGGCATCTTCGTCACCGAACGGAGGAACTCCCCGTGGGCGAACGGGACGCGCGTCCCGGCGCGACTGCGGACGAGTTTGTTGCTCGCGAAGTCGCCGCGGGGGAAGTAGTTGCGGTAGTACGCGTCCATCACCGTCTCGGCGTAGCCGTCCTGTCCGCTCTTTCCGACCTCCTCGCGGTACGTCTTCTCTAAGTCGACGTCGCCGGAGAGAATCTCCGAGACGGTCTCTTTGTCGGTCTGGTGTTTCGCCTGATAGAGGGCGTCCTCGCGGGAGTCGCTCAGTTCGATGGAGGCGCGTCCGATGCCGTCGCCCATCATCCCGCCCTGTCCGCAGGCCTCAATGAGCAGGTCGGACGGGTCCGAGACGGAGAACACCGAGGTCAGGTTGAGGAACGTGTTCCACCCGAGCATTCCGTCCACGATGGTCACCGCGTCCTCGAAGTTCTCGACGAACGAGTCGGGCGTGAGGTCGACCTCCTCGTTGCTCAGTCCGAGCGTCCCCGCCACTTCCCGCGCGAGTTCGAGGTTGCCGCCGCCCGCGGGGTTGGCGTCGTAGGTGTACGTCGTCATGTCCGGGACGTGTTGGCCCAGTTCTGCCGCCATCGTCCGACTGTCGAGGCCGCCGGAGAGCCACAGACCGACCGAACTCCCCTCCATCGTCGCCGCCGAGTCGCGCATCGCGCTCCGGTACGCGGCGGCGAGGTTTCGGCTGAACGACGCCTTCGGCCGGGTGTCGAACTCGAAGTTCCAGTAGCGCTGCACCTGCGGGTCGCCGCCCTCGTACTCCAGCGTGCTCCCGCTATCGAGGAACGTCGCCTCCTCTACCAGCGTCTTGTCGCCCCAGACGTGGCCGATGACGAGCAGGTCGCCGACGGCGCGTTCGTCCACGGTCGGGTCAGAGAGCGTCTCTGCGACTTCGTTGAGGTTCGACCCGAAGACGAAGTCGTCGCCGTCCTCGGCGTAGTATATCGACCGCGTCCCGAGTTTGTCCGTCGCGACGACGAGTCGGTCGCCGTCGGTGCAGGCGAGAGCGAACGGGCCGTCCACCTCCGGAAGCGTGTCGGAGGGGTTTTCGAAGGCGCGTTCGAACAGGTCCCCGGCGTCCCAGTCGAGCGTCGAGAGGTTCGAAACCGCCCCGTAGACGATTCCTGTCAGTCCGTCTTCGTCGTACGTCTCCCACCCGCCGGGGTCTTTCTGACTCAGGTGTTCGACGCCGAGGCTGTAGTCGCCGCGAGAGAGCGTCACGGTCTCGCTCTCCGCCTTCGTCGGGGTCTCCCCGAGGAGGCGGCGGAGCGTCGATTCAGAGTAGTTTCCGCCGATGAGTCCGGTCATAGTTGAGAACCGCGCGTACCGCGTGCGCGTTGTCGTTTCGTCTCCGCACGTGATATTCGTTATAGTGAAACTAAGGGTCGTACGGGACTGCTGCGGGGAGTATAGCGTTCGACCGACCGCCCTCGACCTGTCGCGTCGGCGTCCAGGCCTCCGAATCCGGGCGCTGTCGCCGTCCGCACCCATTATCACTCTAATAACAATGTCCACGGAGCGGGTTTTCTCGCGTGACACACAGCATGTACTCTCTCTCGCAACTGAAACGGGGGCTGGATTCGCCCCATCTCCTCGTCCGCGAAGCCAACCGCGTCGTTCACACCCGCGGTAACCGACGCCACAACGACGGTATCGACGTCTTCGCCGAGGACTGGGACAACCTCCTCATCCTCGATGCGTGCCGGTACGACATGTTCCGCGACCAACACGACCTACCGGGCCGACTGGAGTCTCGCGTCTCGAAGGGAGCCCACACCAGCGAGTTCCTCGAGGCGAACGTCGCCGGCCGCGACCTGCGCGATACGGTGTACGTCACCGCGAGTCCGATGTACTACAGAAAGCGCGAGGAACTGGACGCGCAGTTTCACGACGTCGTCAACGTCTGGAAGGAAGGCGGGTGGCACGACGAGTACCGCACGGTGATGCCCGAGACTGTCGTCGAGTACGCCGAGGAGGCGGCCGAACGCTACCCCGACAAGCGCCTCTTGGTCCACTTTCTGCAACCGCACTACCCGTTCGTCGGCGAGACTGGCCGGACGCACTTCGACTTAGACGACCTGGCGTTCGAGTGGGATGCCGCCTTCGAGGACAAGTTCGGATTCTCCGACGAGATTCTCTGGCGCGCGTTCCGCGAGAACCTCGACGTGGCGCTTCCGCACGTCGAACGACTCATGCACGCGCTTTCGGGCAAGACCGTCGTCTCGGCGGACCACGGGCAGATGATAGGCGACCGTTCGTGGCCGATTCCGAGTCGCGAGTACGGCCACCCGCCGGGAATCTACACGACGGAACTGACGAAGGTGCCGTGGCTCGTCTTCGAGAACGGGCCGCGCAAGACGATTCACCACGGTGCGGCGGGCGACGAGGTGGAGACGCCGGATCCGGAATCCGTGGCGTCGCCGGACGATGCCTCCGCGGACGACGGCGAGAGCGAAGAGGACGCGGACGAACTCGTCGAAGACCGGTTAGAGAGTCTCGGCTATCTGTAGCGCGGCGCGGCCAAAAAAGATCTCGAAAATTCGGTTCGGGCGGACTACCCGTCGTTGTCCTCGAACGAGAGCGACGCCTTCCCGTTGACGTTCATCGATTCGATGTCGCCCGAGAAGCGGTAGCGGTCGATACCCTCGTCGACGACGCCGACGACGGTGTTTTCGGTGATGTCGTCTTCCAGGTCGTCCCACGAGGTGACCGCGACGCTGTTTTCGGCGTCTCGCTTCAGGTCGCCGGTCACGGTTATCTCGTAGCCCGAGACTCGCTTCGCCTCGGACCCGTCCACCGTGATGACGTTCGGGAGTCCCGTCTCCGTCCCGTCGTCCGCGGTGGAGTCGTCGGACGTGCCGTCGTCCGTACTTCCGTCGTTCGACGTCTTGGTGACGAGTTCGGAGGAGTCGACGAGTTCACCGTCCAGGTAGAGTTCCGCACTCCCTTGGTTGAACGAGAACGCGGTCACTTCGCCGGTGAACTGCACGCCGTCGTCGTCGTTCGTCACCCATCCCTCGAGGACGTTCCCGTCGAGAGAGTCGTACGACGAGAGGGAAGTGCCGATTTCGGGGTCGTCGGAGATGTCGCCCGAGACTTCGAGGTGGTAGTTCGTCGGGGTGCCGTCGGGGGCTATCCGGAGCGTGTGGCTGGTGGTGCTCGTGCCATCGTCGGTGGTGCCATCGTCCGTACTCCCGTCGCCGGTGCTTCCGTCCGACGTACTGCCGTCCGACGTTCCGTCATCGGTGGTGCCGTCGTCAGTGCTTCCGTCCGACGTACTGCCGTCCGACGTCCCGTCATCGGTGCTCCCGTCGGAGGTGTTCTCGTCCGCCGTCTCGGAAACGAGTGCCGCGGGGTCGACGGATTCGCCGTCGAGGTAGAGTGCCGCGCCGCCCTCGGTGAACGAGAACGCGGTGACCTCACCGGAGAACTGCACGGCGTCGATGTCGGACGACACCCATCCGTCGAGGACGCCGCCGTCCATCGAGTCGTACTTCGTCAGCGACGTACCGAGTCCCGGGTGGTCCACGATGTCGCCCGAGACTTCGAGGTGGTAGTTCGTCGACGTTCCGTCGGGCACTATCTGGAGCGTGTGGTCGCACTCGCTGTCTGCGACGAGCGTCGAGGGGTCGACGACGTCCGTCCCGTTGACGGTGACGTCGGCTTCCCCTTCGAGGAACGTGACGGGGCCGAGGGCGTCCGAAAACGAGTACTCGTCCGCGCTTCCTTCGGTCGTGACCCACCCGGAGACGGTTCCCGAGTCGATTTCGTCCCACGATTCGACGTCGCCGTTCTCTTCGACGCTTCCGGCGGCCGAGAACTCGTAGTTCGTCTTCGTCCCCGTCCCCGTGACGGTCAGGTTGTTCGGGAGCGACGACCCGGACGTGTAGTCCGACTGATTAGTCGTCCCGTCGCCGACGGAGAACTCGTCGTCCGGGACCGGGCAGGTGTCGGAGTTCGTGATGCCCGAGGTGGAGACGCTCGACCCGTCGAAGATGGTCGCCTGACCGTTGACGTTGATGTTCGTGTTCTCGATCGCGCTGTTGTCCGAGTTCCGGAGATAGACGCCGTCGCGACTCCCCGTCATCTGGAGACAGCTGTTTCGGACGAGCGACCCGTCGCGGTTGTCGATGCGAATCGCCGGTGCCGAACCCGAGGACGACCCGGTGACGCTCACGCCGTCGAGCGTGACGCCCCACGGTCGCTCGCCGGTGTTTCCGAGGCGCGGGTCTCGGGGGTCGTCTATACGGATCGCCGCGATTCCGTCGGCGTCCATCTGGAACCGGCTGTTGCGGATAGCCATCTCGCCCGCAGACCCGTCCACCCAAATCGCCGCCGTCGTCCTCGACGGGGCGGATTTGTAGATGAAGTCGCAGTCCTCGATGAAGCCGCCGTTGTCGCCTCTGCGGCCCGTCTCCCACGTGATGCAGTGGGGGTTGATGTGCTCGCCGCCGTTGTCCTCGTTCGCGTTATCCGTGTCGAGGAAGAACCGGCAGCCCGTGACGTGGCAACCGTCGCCGCCGATGCGGAGCGACGTCTGGTTGTTGTTGACGAAAAGCGAGTCTTCGACTTTCACGTCGCCGCGTGCGGCGCGAGCGTAGATTGCGTTCGTCCCGGTGTTCTCGATGTGGGAGTTCCGAACGACCAACTCGCCGACGTGGTTCCGGCCGAGCCAGATGCAGCCTTCGTTGGCGTCACCGCCGAGGTGGCCGTGCGAAGTGATGTCGGTCGGGCCCTTTCGGACGAGTCCGTCGACGACCACTCGACCGCTCGAACTGGTGGCCTCCGGACTCAGGTTGTCCACCGCACCGTTGCCCTGCGTCGGATTGAAGCCGACGTAGTGGACGTCCTGCAGGCGGACGTAGCCTTCCGCACGCAGGATCATCCCGAGACTGCCCCTCTTGTCGAAGCCGTAGTCGATAGCGAAGTTCTCGACGAGGACGCCGCGCCCGTCGTTTGCCTTCAGGAGGAACTTCGAGGCACCCCTGTCGGAGACGAACCGAACGTCGGTCGGGTCGTCGCCCAGACCGCGAATTCCCCAGTTGTCCACCCCTCTCTCGGCGACGGTATCCTTCCAGTAGTACTCGCCCGGCGGGAACTCGACGAGCACGTTCCCCTCGTCGATGGTTCGGCTTATCTCGGAGTCGATCGGTTCGTTGCCGTTCGGGTCGAGACCCAGGTCGTCGACGGCGTTCACCACGCGGTCGAACGAGATACCGTATCGCTCGGTCGCGGCGGCGGCCGACCCCGCCATCGCACCCGTCCCGGTCAGCCCGACTGCGGCCGCGGCAACCCCCATCCGTAGCGCGTCTCGGCGTTTAAGAAGCGATTTATTTCCGTCTAACTGCTGATTTCGGTCTTCCCCGTTCCCCTTCTCGGCGTGAGCCGTGTCTTCTGCCATTCCGGCTGACCAACATCCCCTCTATAATATATGCTTTTCGTAAATTAGTCGCTAAAACTGTATATATGGTGCCCAGTAAAACAAAAGATACACGAATATCACTTTTTCCTGAATGTACCGTAATCCAACTATAGTTCCATGTGGGCGTCTGAAAACCCCGAAAATGCTCGATAGAGGGCTTTTAATAGCATATTAACTCTCGGGACGTCGGATTATCACTCCGTGAAAATATCCGAGCGAAATCAGTTCGCGCCGACAGATTCCATCGATTTCGTGCAGACGCTCTCGCGCGTGATGTTCTTCGTGACCAACTTGTCTGTCTTGCCGGTCAACCAGTTTCCGGAGCCGGTGACGTTGATGTCCTGGAACGAACTCCCGGGCGAACCGACGAGTTTGACGATTCCCTCGTCGTCGGGGACCGCGAGACAACAGTTCGCGAGCACCGAGTTCGGCCGACCGACTATCTCGATGAGCGGTTTCGGCCCCGTCTGAATGTCTCCCTCGACGACGATGTTTTTCATCGTGACGTTCCACGGCTTCGCCGCCGTGTTGCCGAGACGCGGGTCCTTCGGGCTGTCCGCGCGAATCGCTCTGGCGTTCGGGATGTTGAGGGAGAATCGGCAGTCTCGAACCTCGAACGCGCCCGCGGACCCGTCGGCCCATATCGCAGAGAGGACGCGCTCTCTCGGCGCCGCGTCGTAGTTGAACGTGCACCCCTCGATGGTTCCGCCGGTCAAGCCGAGGTTGCCCGTCTCCCAGACGATGCAGTTCGGGTTTATCAGCGACCCCTTGTTGTTCTTCGGAGTCTTGTTGGTGTTGACCTCGAACGTGCAGTTCTTGACGAGCGCCCCCTTTCCACCGATACGGAGGGAGGCCTGGTTGTTGTTGACGAATCGACAGTTACGGACCTCGACGGCGCCGGGCGTGCGAGAACAGTAGATGGCGTTCGTCCCGGTGTTCTTCAACAAGCTGTTTCTGATGACGAGTTTCCCGACGTGTTTCCCGCCCAGCCAGATGCTCCCCTCGTTTGCGGTTCCGTCGAGGTGGCCGTGCGAGACGATATCGGTCGGCCCCGTCCGCACGAACGTGTCTACGATTGCCGTCCCGTCTTTCGTCAGTATCTGCGGGCTGAGGTTGTCTACGGCCCCGTTTTGGTCGGTGGGGTTGAACCCGATATGTTCGACGTTCTGAACGCGGAGGTTGTCGTCCAAGCGGAGGACGTTCCCGATGGACCCCGCGCCGCTACCGTGGTCGAACGTGACGTTCTCCATCAGGAAGCCGTTGCCCCCGTTCTCGACGACGATGAACTTACGAGCCTTCTTCGAGGGCGTCGAGAAGATTACTTTCCGTCTGTTCTTCCCGGTTCCGCGGATTCCGAGCGTGTTGGCCTTCTTGACTTTGTGCTGGTTCTCGAAACGGTAGCGTCCGGGCGGGAACTCCAACAGGGTCGAACTCCGCTTGAGGAAGCCGAGGAACGCGTCGTCGATCGGTTCCTTTCCGTTCGGGTCCATCCCGAGATCGTCGACGGCGTCGAGGACGGTGTCGAAGTTGAATCCGTACGGCCCCGTTTCGGTCGGGGACTGCCCCTCCGGGCTTTCCTCCGGCCCGGTCGGGGTTTCGGTGGGCGGTGAATCGGTAGGTGTATCCTGGCCGCCACAGCCTGCCAACACCCCGGCAGTCGCTGTCGCACCGAAGAGTTTGAGATACTGGCGGCGATTCATTCTGATTGATACCTTACCCACTTGCAGGTATGGTTATTTTCTCTGTAAATCACCATCTCGGATATGGACCTCATCGAACCGTTTCC
The DNA here is from genome assembly GCF_900113245.1 of Halopelagius inordinatus. Lineage (NCBI taxonomy): Archaea > Methanobacteriati > Methanobacteriota > Halobacteria > Halobacteriales > Haloferacaceae > Halopelagius > Halopelagius inordinatus. The sequence continues at coordinate 159,847 of NZ_FOOQ01000003.1, read as the reverse complement.
CCGTCGGGGGTAGTAATCAATATATCACCCCATATACATCAAGCCACCGCGTCGTCCGGTCTCACAGCCAGTAACGGTCGACATAAATCCGCCGTGACGAGCGACCTGCCGTTCAGATTCCATCCGTATCGGACACTCCGACTGCGTTCGACTCGTCTACTGAACCCCGTTCGGTACCGCTACCGGACTCCGACCCCGTCGTCGCGGAGAGATACTCCGAGAGGGCGTACGCCATCCACCCCTGACACCCGCGCATCAGCGTGTACTGCTTCGTGTACAGCCGGCGTTTCTGGTAGTAAAACTGGCCCTGTCCGCCGTAGAGGTTCGCCAGCGTCCAGTCGATGATGCGGCGCGCGAACGCGGTGTGTCCCGACTTCGAGAAGACGACGATGCCCTGTGCCGCGGCGTGGATATCTCTCGGGTACCGAGCGGAGTCGCTCCTGTTCGGCGCGCCGTCGGGTTCGAAAAGCACCTCGCGGTAGAACCGAAGCGCCTCGTCTACCGTGTCGGCGTAGCGTTCCTCGCCGGTGACCTCGTGATACCGCAGATACGACTCGACGATGAGGCCGTTGTGGTAGCTACTCGCCGAACGGTCGGAGGCCGACGCCGGGACGCGGTCGTTCCACCCGCCGGAATCGGTCTGTCGTTCGGCGATGTAGTCCAGAAGTGCCGCGGCGCGTTCTCGGTACGCCTCCTCGCCGAACCGGTCGTAGAGGTCCAAGAGGAGGTGCGCGCCGACCGCACCGCCGCCGAGCGAGTAGTACTCGCCGTCGTACCCCGGCCGGTAGACGATTCGCGCTCCGTCGTCTTTCTGTTTGAACCGCAGGTCCTCGAGAAGGAACTCCGCGGCCGACCGGGCCGCCTCGGCGTACCGGTCGTCTCGGCTGGCGAACCGACAGAGGGCCTTCACGGCGTAGGCGGTGGAAACGACGTTGGGCGTGTCGGCGCCGTCGAACTCGCCTCGCTGTTGGACCGGACGACGACGGCCCCCGCAGAAGCCGCTGTACCCCTCGTCTCGGTTTTCCAGGAGCCAATCCGCGAGGTAGTCCGCCTCGTCCGCGTACAGACCGTCGCTGGTGGACCGGTGGGTGGTCCGGTTCGCCATCGCGAACAGCGCGGTTCCCTCGAAGCTTTGGGTCTCTTCGACGAGGAACAGCGGTCGGAGGTTCACGGGCGCGCGTTCGATGCCTTCTCGGACGGCGACGTCGGCCCACTCGCTCTCGATGGGGAGCGCCCGCAGAAGCCCACTTCTCGTCCCGTCGAAGCGGTCCGGACCGGTGTAGTCGCGGGCTCTCGCGTACGCGAGTGTATCCTCGAGTAATCCGACGACGAACTCCCGGTCGTCGGCGCTGCGCCGCGCGTCCATAGAGAGTCTGTGCCCCCGTTCGCGCCGACGCTGTCGACGCTCTCGGAGCGATTCGGTGAGCGATTGCACGATATCTGATGACGTGTTCATGTATGAGGGTGTCCTCGCCGAGCGACTCGCTCGACGTCGTCTTCGCATGCAGAGACTGAGTATCGGGACTTTGTTATACAGCGTATGACCGGCGACTCGGCGTCTCGGAAGCCCCGCCGTCGCTCTCTTTGCGCCCGCCGTCGCCCGCCGCCCGACCGGAGGCCTCCGTGCGGTTATGGGCGCTGTAATCGACGCTCTCCGGTTCGACCCGCCCTCTTTCGGTTCTGACCCGGACGCCTCGGTGCCGTCCCGTCTCGGCGCGCCGCCGCGAATTTGTTTCGACTTAATAGAATAATAACAAAATCTGATAGTGGTGTCGGAGCGAACGATGGACGAGGATACGCCGCCGTCGCGCCGGTCTCTGCCCACCTCTCGTCGGGCCGTTCTCGGGACGAGTGCCGTCGCGTTCGCGGGACTTCCCGGATGTCTCGGGGGGCGCGACGAGACGGACCCCACTCCCGTCGTGGACCGGCCCACCGAAGAGGAGACGGACGACCCGCCGACAGACCGGTGTGAGACGCCCGAGATGCGCGACTCCGACGACCCTCTCGTCGTCGAGTTCGACAGTCGCGAGGCGCTTGGCTGTCGAGGGACGCGCCTCGACGGCTTCGAGGACCTCTCGCGGTGGGAGACGTACGACGGGTCTACCGGTGCCGACCTCTCGACGGTGTCTCGCGGGACGCAGTCCGCGCGTCTCGTCGCGTCGGAAGACCAGTCGCTCGCGTGGATCTATCGCCGGTTCGAGGACGGTCTCGACCTGAGCGACCGGGACCTCTCGCTCGCGGTTCACCCCGGCGCGGACGACACTCGATCGGTGGAGATTCGCCTGCAACTGCTCGCGCCGGACCGAGACAACCGCGTCGAGATGTGGCACGGCATCGACGACGTCGGCGGGTGGGTTCGACTCGACTTCGGCCCCACGGAGTTCGTGGGCGACCCCGACCTCACCGACGTCCGAGAGATTCGAATCAAGTCGCTCCCGCAAGAGGGGCGGACGCTCTCGTGTAACGTCGACGAACTGCGGACGACGCCGAAAGTATCCGACCCCGTCGCCGTCGTCACCTTCGACGGCATCCACGAGACGCAGTACCGAAACGCGTTCCAGATCATGGATCGGTACGGGTTCTCGGGGTCCGTCGGGGTGACTCCCGAACTCGTCGGCGGAACCGACAGCCTCAGCGTCGGCAGACTCTCCGAGATGCGAGACGCCGGGTGGGACGTCGTGAGCAACCCCGCCCGGAACCGCCCGCTTTCGGAGTACACGCGCGAGGAACAGGAGGCGGCGATTCGGACCGCAAAGCAGTGGCTCGTGGACAAGGGGTTCGAGGAGGGCGCGCGGTTCGTCCACTGGCCGGAGGGACGACTGGACGAGACGACGCTCGACGTCGGTGCGAAGTATCACTATCTCGGCTTTCTCGGCGGGGGGTCGCCGACCGGACGTATCACCGGCCCCCAGACGGTCACTCGCGTCGACGGCGACGACGTAGAGCGGACGTTCCGAACGCTCGAACTGGCCGAGCGAAGCGGTCAGTCCGTCGTCATCGAGTACCACACCGTCGGATACGCCTACGACAACAGAGCCTCCATCGAGCAGTTCAACCGGACGATGCGGCGACTCGACAGACTCGGATTCCAGGTCGTGACTCCGTCCGAACTCTGGGAGATGCAGTCGCCGGAGGTGTGACGCCGACTCGCGGCGGCGAACCGCCGCGTCCGTTCACGTCGCGCCGTTCGTTCTGTTTATCCTACTTATAACAAACTGACAGTCTGTCAAAGAAGTAACTGATGGACGACAACAGGTCCCCTGCGTCACGGCTCCTCTCGCGTCGTTCGGTCCTCGGAAGCGCCGCATTCGCGTTGGCTGGTCTCGCCGGTTGTACCGGAGCGAGCAGCGAACCGACGCCGGAGCCGATCGTGGACCAACCGGCAAGACAGGAGACGAACGAGACGGCAACCGACCGGTGTGAGACGCCCGAGATTCGCGACTCCGACGACCCCCTCGTCGTCGAGTTCGACAGTCGCGAGGCGCTTGGCTGTCGAGGGACGCGCCTCGATGGCTTCGAGGACCTCTCGCGGTGGGAGACGTACGACGGGTCCATCGGTGCCGACCTCTCGACGGTGAACAAGGGGGTGCAGTCCGCGCGTCTCGTCGCGACGAAAGACCAACCGCGTGCGTGGATCTGCCGTCGGTTCGAGGACGGTCTCGACCTGAGCGACCGGGACCTCTCGCTCGCGGTTCACCCCGGCGAGGACGACACTCGAGCCACGCAGTTCCGCGTGCAGTTGCTCGCGCCGGACCGAGACAACCGCGTCGAGATGTGGCATCCGGTCGGCGGCGTCCGCGGATGGGTGCGACTCGACTTCGGCCCCACGGAGTTCGTGGGCGACCCCGACCTCACCGACGTCCGAGAGGTGCGCATCCAGACGTGGGTCGGCGGCGGGACGGCCGTCTCCTGCAACGTCGACGAACTGCGGACGACGCCGAAACTGTCTGAACCCACCGTGGTCCTCACCTTCGACGACATCCACACGACGCAGTACGAGAACGCCTTCCCGATTATGCAGAAGTACGGCTTCCCGGGGGTCGCGGGGGTGATTCCGTGGCTCACCGACGAACCCGTCCGACTCGGCGCGGACCGACTCGCCGAGATGCGAGACGCCGGGTGGGACGTCGTCAGCCACCCGCAGGGCGAGAAGGCCCTGCCGGCGTACTCGGTGGAGAAACAAGAGGAGATGCTGCGAACGTCGAAGCAGTGGCTCGTCGACAACGGCTTCGAGGACGGCGCGCGGTTCATCCTCTGGCCGTTAGGCCGGGCCGACGAAGCCACCCTCGATCTGGGCGCGAAGTACCACTACATGGGCTTTCTCGGCGGGAGATGCCCGAGCGGACGCATCACCGGTCCTCAGACGATCAGCCGAGTCAACGGCGACGACGTGGAGACGACGCTCCAGATGCTGGAGATGGCGAAGCGTTCTCGCCAGTCCGTGGCCATCATGTACCACACCATCGGCGCGGGTGGGAACCGGATAACGACGGCGGAGTTCGAGCGGACGATGCGACGAATCGACGAACTCGGGTTCCGCGTGGCGACCGCGTCCGACCTCTGGGAGGAGCAGTCGCCCCGCGCCTGATTCGACCCACGTCGCGGACGCGCGGGTTCGTTCAGCCTCCGTTAGAACCCGAATAACCGACTCGCGCCGCTCCGCGAACGCGCTCTCGGTGGACTACGGGGTAGTTTGTGCAGCTTAACAAATATCCTCGACGTGCGAGAGTGGGACGACGAACTAATCCATGACCGAGATGACCCCCCGCGAGACGTGCGAGACCGCCCTCTCTTGGGCGAAGGACCGCAAGTACGCCGGGTACGACCCCTACGACGGACTGAACAGCCCGATTCTCTCTCCGTTCGCGACGAACTGGCTCACCCGACTCGTCGCCATGCACGGCGTGAACAAATCTCCCGTCAACATCCGTCCCCTCCTCGGCATCGACGCCGAACGAAATCCGAAGGGTATGGGGCTGTTCGCCTCGGCGCATCTCAGACTGTACTCGGTCACCGGGGACGAGTCGCACCTCCGCGAAGCGGAGAGACTCCTGAAGTGGCTGATGGAGAACACGTCGCCGACGACGGACCAGTCTGCGTGGGGGTACAACTTCGACTGGCAGAACGCCCGCCGCTTTTTCCTCCCCGCGTACCACCCCTCCATCGTCGTGACGGTGTTCTGCGGCCGCGCGTTCCTCGAACACCACGAACTGACCGGAGAGGAGTGGTCGCTCGACGTCGCCCGCGACGCCGCGGAGTTCATCCGCTCGGAGATAAACGTCGAATCCGTCGAGGGGTTCGACGCGTACACATACACTCCCTACGACTCCTTCGTCGTCATCAACGCGAACGCGTTGGCCGCCGCGTTCTTCCTTCGACTCTCCACGTTCACCGACGACGCCGACCTGCGCGAACGGGCACTCGACCTCTTCGAGTTCGTCCTCTTCGCCCAAGACGAGAGCGGAGCGTGGTACTACTCGATGCCCGCCTCGGACTCGCATCTCAGTCACGACAACTTCCACACCGGCTTCGTCTTAGAGAGCCTGCAGGAACTCGTCGAGTCCGACTACGCCACAGAGGACGCGCGCGAGGCGTACGACAGGGGAATGGAGTTTTACTGTCGGCACCTCTTCGAGGCCGACGGCGCGCCGAAGTTCGAACACGACCAATCGCACCCGTACGACGCCCACGCCGCCGCGCAAGCGCTCATCACGCTGACGAAGTCTGACGACCCGGCGGCCGACGGCGTCGCGACGCGCCTGTACGAGTGGACGATGGAACATCTCTACGACCCGTCGGGCTACTTCTACCGCCGCGTCGGCCGAGTGCTCACCGACAAGACGCCGTACATCCGCTGGAGTCAAGGCTGGATGTGCGTCGCGCTCTCGACGCTCGTCGTCGAAGACTCCGAGTTGGCGGTCGAACGCGACGCCCGCCCGCCGACGGAACTGGCCGACGACGCGCGCTGACGGCGTCGCTCGACGCCTAGGTTTTTGTGCGACGGCGAGGCGATTGTCCGTATCCGATGTCCCGCCGTCGCCGTTCGACCGCCCCGAACCCGCTGTTTTCGCCCGCTACCCTCGGGGTCGACCTCCCGGCGGCGGTCGAATCCCGGTGCGACGGCGACGAACTCCGACGGACTGCGGACCGCGTCTCAGAAGCGGTCGAGCGACCGACTCGGAGGGGTGCGGTCGAGGAGATTCGCCGTCTCCTCGGGTACGAGGAGGTCGCCGACGCGTCCGACTGCGACCGACCCGTCACGTTCGAGAGCGTCGCTCCCGACGAACTCGCGCCGCACGGACGCGACGAACCGACGCGACGCCTCGTCTCGCGTCTCGTCTCCGACGACGGCCCCGACTGGGGCGTCTCGACGGACGGCCGATACTGGCGACTCTACGGGGGGACGCCCGACGAAGAGCGGTATCACGAGGTGGACGTCTCCGCCCGCGCGGACGCCGCCCCGGACGCCCTCGAACCGTTCGTGGCCCTGTTCTCCCGCGGGGCGTTCGCGCGGGCGGACGGCGAGACGGACGAGAGCGACGCGAGTTTCGCCGCCGCCCTCCTCTCTGCGGACGAGGAGCGTCGAAGCGCGGTCCGCGAACGACTCGGCGACCGAACCGCGACTGCCGTCTTCACCGCGTCGGACTCCGACCCCGTCGCGCCCGCGGCGGCGTTCGTCGCTCGCCTCGCGTTCGACCTGTTCGTCGCCGACCGGACGGGACGGTCCGCGCTCGTCGAAACGGGAGAACTCGCCGCCGCCCGGCGGGCACTCCGAAACGCCGTCGCGGAGACGGAGGAAACGCCGCCGGGAGAGGTACTCGCCCGTCCGCACGTCGAGACGTTCCGTCGGTGGATGCGGGCCGCCGCGCGGGCGGACCCGACTGACGCGTTCGACCTGCCGGAACGCCTCTCGGTACTCTCGGCGTCCCGCGACGAACTCGTCCGGATAGCGGACGCCACGGACCCCGTCCGGGTGGCCGAACTCCTCGCGGTGGTTCCGGCTGGCGGTTCGGTCGTCGGCGTCGACTACCGGTCGGTCGACGCGCGTCACCTCGGCGCGGTTTACGAACGCCTCCTCGCGCGCGGTGCGTTCACCGACGACTCGTCTGCTGGCGGTTCGTCCCCCTCGGCCGCCGGTCGGCGAAAGGACGAGGGGTCGTTCTACACGCCGGACTCCGTCGTCTCGTACGTCGTCGGTCGAACGGTCCGCCCACTCGCGGCCGAGGCGCGCGGCGAACTCGACTCTTCCGCGAACGCCGCGAAACTCGAAGAACGCGTCCGCGAGGCGCGGATTCTCGACCCGGCGATGGGGACCGGACACTTCCTCGTCGCCGCGACCGACCGTCTCGCCGACGCGGTTCGAGAAACGGCGAGAGAACGGGGCGAACCGGTCGAATCGGGCGCGCAGGTTCGCGCCCGAATCGCCTCCGACTGCGTCTACGGCGTGGACCGAGACTCGCGGGCGACCGATATCGCGAAACTGACGCTCTGGGCGGAGACGCTCGGCGAAGGTGACGGTCGGTCGGTTCGTCCCCCTCTCTCGGGCCGACTGGTCACCGGTGATTCGCTCCTCGATTCGGCGTCGGACCTGTTTCCGTCGGTCTTCGAGACGTCCGGCGACCCCGTCGGATTCGACGCCGTCGTCGGAAACCCGCCGTGGAAGGGAACCGCCGGTCGGTCGGACGTCAGCGCTCGACTCTCCGACGACGTTCGGTCGTCGCTCCGCGAGTCGTTCGAGTCCGCGGGCGGTTCTCAACCGAATCTCGCCGAGGCGTTTCTCGAACGCGGGCGCGAACTCGCCCCGGAGGGGCGTCTCGGATTCGTCGTCCCCGACGCCATTCTCGTCCGCCTCGGCGCCGAACCCCTCCGCCGATATCTCCTCCGCGAGGGCGGGGTCACTCATCTCCTCCGCGTCGGGTCCGTGTTCCCGGACGCGAACGAGGGCGCGGCAATCGTCGTCGGCGCGCCCGAGGGCCGGGACCCGATTCTGTCGTGGTACGGCGACGCCGAGGCGTTCGCCGAGGCGGCGGCGACGGGGGAGTTCGACTACGGATGCCTCCCGCGGTCGGTGATCGAATCCGAGCGCTACGCTCGGTTTCAACTCCTCCGCGACGACGAGGCGGACGCCCTCTTCCGCCGACTCGAACGACTCGACGCCGTTTCCACGCGCGCGTCGGTGGCGCGCGGCGAGGAGTTCGGCAAGCGCGACGACCGAATCGCCGACGCGCCGGACGAGGGTCGCGTCCCCATCGTCTCGGGGGCGGCCGTCCGTCCGTACGGAATCCGCCCCGACGCCGTCCGGTACGTCGACGCCGAGGCGGTGACGAAAGACGTCTACGACCCGCCGAAACTGGTCGCGCGACAGACCGGCGGATTTCTCGTCGCCGCCGTGGACGAGACTGGGACGACGAACCTCAAATCGGTGTACGACGTGCACGTCGACCACGACGACCCCGAGACCGCGTTGCGACACCTCCTCGGCGTGGTCAACTCGACCGTGTACAACTACTACCACTACGTCCGGCGGAACGCCTACCCCGCGCAGTTCCCCCAACAGAACCAGCGAAACTACGAGACGCTTCCCGTCTGGTCGGGCGAGACGGACGCGGAACTGGTCGGGTTGGTCGAATCGCGCGTCGAACTCGCCCGGACGCGACTCGCACTCGATACGGACGCCCGTTCGTACGCCGCGTTCGAGGACGCGGACGTCCCTCTCGACGCCTTCGACCCGACGCCCGCCGCAGACCCGCTTCTGTCGGCCCACCGGGGGACGACGCCCGGACTCCGAATCGACTCGATTCACGTCCGGACGGAGGGGTCGGACGCCGTCGTCTCCGTCTCGTACGAACGCGACGGCGAGACGACGACGCCGCGCGACGCACTCCGATTCGCGGACGTCTCCGATGACGTCCGGACGGTTCTCCGGGCGTGGCTTTCCGCCGTCTCCGACGCGTCGGTGACGGACCGTCGGGCGACCGGACTGCGCCGCGTCGGACGGAGTCCTCGAACGACGCCCGCGGCGCGACTCCGTTCGCTCTGCGTTCCCGACCCGTCGAAACACGCCGAAGCGATGGCTCGGTATCTCGCCGCCCGCGACCGCCACTCGTCTCTGACCGACCGCGCCCGTCGACTCGACGACCGGATCGACCGTCGGGTGGCGGACATCGTCGGCCTGTCCGACGACCAACTGGACGCCGTCCGGTCGGCGATGGAGAGCGTCGGCGGATGGTCGTCGCTCCGTCCGTGACGCCGTCGGTTCCTGTCGTCGGTGCGTCTCGGGGTCCGCCTTCGATCAGTTTCGCCCGGTTCGTTTGGTGGGATGTGGCGAAGCCGTTTCAAATATTTCTCATTGGATATTTGGCCACCACGGAAGAGTAGAGCCGCAGAATCAAAAATCCTATTCGCTCTTACCAAGAGCTGTAGTACAGAATTCTAAAAATCCCAGAAATTCTAAAATTTTTGAGATTTTCACGTGGTTCTCGACTCGATCCGATTGAGCGTTCATACTGGCAGAATGGCGAATTCACGCGGATTCTGTGTCGCGAACGAGGGAGGGGAGTTATTACGAATACTTTTATTTATCCGCTCGCCACAGTACCTAGCGAATATACGTTATATACGGTATATACAGCCCTGCAGTTTATGCACGAGAGCGGACAACTTACGGACCGATGCCTACGAGCGATGCGGATGACTCCCCAGTACGTCCCACGTCCCTCGACAACATCCTCGTCCCACACGACACGAGAAAGGAATCAGTCGCGGCCGCGGGCCACGCTTTCAGAATCGCGCAGATGGCGGGTTCGACGGTGCACGGTCTGTACGCCGTCGAATCGTCGAGCGTACTCAACGGCCCTCCGTCCGACAGCAGCGAGTACACGCACGAGGAGATTGACTCCTTGGTCCGAGAAGAACTCGAACGGCAGGGCGACGCCGCACTCACGCAGATGGCCGACCGTGCGGAATCGCGCGGCGTTCCGTTCGTCCGCGAGATACGGACGGAATCGGTCGCAGAGGCCATTTTAGACTACGCCGACGAACACGATATCGACATGATCGTGATGGGCAAAGGACGACAGAAGATAGACGGCCCGTCGAACATCGGCGGGAACCTCCTTCACGTTCTCCAGTGGACGGACATACCCGTCCTCACGGTCTGTAATCCCGTTCAGCTGTAGCGGTCCTTTTCGGGAGGGCGACAGACCCACCGCCTTGGCCCACCCCCCGCGGCACCCCCCTCGAACCGCCCGTGGACGACTACTCTGTCGTACCACCAGTCGCTTCGCGCCGAAGTCGGGTACCGTCGGCGCGGATGCGTTCGCGTTGCTCCCGCCGTCGTCCGGTCATCGCTCCTCTCCTGACGAGGGGCCGTCTCCCGCCTCGGTGGTGCCGATATCGACGGCGTAGTACTCCGCCCCGTCGGGAACCTCGGTGATGAGCGTGACCGTCTCCTGTTCGCTCGAACCGAGGCGCACCGACTCGCCTCTGACCCGCGCTACCTCTTGCTCGTCGCGGTAGAACGGTATCTCGACGGTGACCCGCCGTTCTTCGCCCTCGTTTTCGAGCACCACCCAGAACTCGACTTCGTCTCCGCCCGTCTCTCCTTCGATTCGGTCCGTCCCGGCGTCCGCGTATCTCGTCTCCGCGTCGATGACGGAAACGCTGTCTGCCGCTCCGGTCTGCGAGTTTCCGACGGCGCGAATCCGACTGCGGGCGGCGCGTATCTCCTCCGTCGCGGCCCCGTCGGTCCGCGTCTCCAACGTTTCGAGGTGGTCGTCGATGGTGTCGAGCGTATCCTCCTCGTCCGCCCGCGTTCGGTCGCTGAACTCCGGTAACTGCGCTTGGACGGCGTCGAGTTCCTCGTCGATATCGCCGTCCGTCTCCTCGCGCGCTCGTTTGAGGTTGTCTCCGATGTCGATAAGCCGGGACACGTTCGCCATCATTACTCCGGGTGTTCGGTGACGCAGGTATCTCTTGTGGCTCTCTGTCACACGTCTCGCGGGGGCGGGTCAACACTCCCTGTTTCGCCGCCCTCCGATTCTCTTCGTCGCGTTTCGGTGCCGTCTCGTCTTCGTATTCGAACGCGAAATCTTACCGGTAGGAGGTTTGAAACGCGCGATAATTCGCGATTCGGCCCCCGCGCATAAGGGAGTTCGACGCGAAGATGCACGTGAACGCCTCATGTCTAGAGAAAACGATATCGACCGACAGAGTCGAATGACACGAGACCACGACACGATTCGCGGGTGGATCGACGAGAACGACCGCGACGCCATCCCGGTCCGCTACTCGGGCGTCGAAGGCGAGTCGAACCAACTCCGAATCGTTCCCGAACAGGACGTCGAAGACACCCACGAGAAACTGACGTGGGAGGACTTCGGTCGCGAACTCGAAGAGTCGGATCGCGTCGTCATCTATCACGGCGACGGCGACTTCGACGTCATCGACCGCGACGAGGCGGAGACGCACGCTACAGTCGAGAGCGAAGGCTTCGAGGAGGCTCTCCTCGAAGGTGAGACGGTGACGAGCGAAGTCACCGAGACGAAAGTCGTCGAGCGAACGATAGTCGAGGAGGCGACGATAGAGAACGAAGTCGTCGACCGACACGTCATCGACGAGAACGTCGTCGAGGCGGAACTCATCGACCGCGACGTCGTCGAGTTCGGACTCATCGTAGACGACCCCGAGACGATAGACTCCGACGACTTCGACGTGAACCGCTACGACGCGAGTGTCCCGCGGAACGAGGACGTCGCCGTCGAAGCCACCCTCGACGAGGAGTGGTTGCTCACGAAGGAACGAACCGAAGAACTGGTCGTCGAGAGCCGAATCGTCGATACGGACGCCGCAGAGACCGACACCGTCGCGTCCGACCAGTTCGAGGCCAACGTCGACACCGAACACGTCCAGCGCTCGGTGCTCGAGAGCGGTCTCTTCGGTTCCGACGTGGGAGCAAACGAGATAATCGAACACGGAGACATCCGCAGCGAGTTCCAAGAGGGCGCAGTCGTCCGAACCCAACTGCCGGTCAAGACGATGGTCGAAGAGGAAATCACCGTCCAGAAACTCCTCACCGGCACGTTCACCGAGGGCGAGACGCTCGAATCGACGAGCGTCCGAGAGACGGAACTCTCGAGTGAAGTCGTCTCCGACTACGAGTTCGAGTCCGACCTCCTCGTCGCCCAAGAGGCCCACGAGGATGCCGACGCGGGCGCGACTGGCGACTCCCGCGAAGGGATAACCGGCTCCGACCGCACGGAGGAAGGCATCACCGGCACGGACGATGGCCTCACCGACGATTCCAGCGCGGGGATGACCGAGTCCGAAGGCTCCGTCGAGGGCATGGTCGGGTCCACCGAAGGCGGGTCCGAACAACGTCCCGACGACAGCGTCAACGCGACGCCGGAACGAGGGCCCTCGGACCGAGACGAGGGGAAGAAGGTGGTCGACCAAGACGGCGAGGACGTCGGGCAAGTCAAGGAAGTGCGGGGCGGCACCCTCTACGTGGAACCCGACCACTCGCTGACCGAGAAAATCGCCGACTCCCTCGGTTGGAGCGACGACGACGACGAGGATATCTACCCCGTCGAAGCCGAGAACGTGACGAGCATCACCGACGACCACGTCTACGTCTCGACGACGCCGGAGTCGGGTTCGCGGACGACGTAAACTTCGCTCAGTCGGTCGATTACTCTCGTTTTTCTTTCGTCGCTCGTCCCCGTGAGCGCTCGCTGTGCCGTCGGGAACGGAGAGCGGAGTGAACGACCCCGCCGATAGCCGTAGTATCCAAGTGCGCCCCGCCACATCTCTCGGGCACCATGTCGGACGACCCCGACGACAGCGATGTCCGGCGCACGACCGAACCGACACTCGCACGAACGGTCATCGAGGACCGAGGTGGATATCCGGCGCACGACCCTCAGAGCGAGGGACAGGGCGACAGCGGACTCCTGCGAATCGGCCTCCGAGACCGAGACGAGGACCTCAAGGAGATAAGCTGGGACGAGTTCGAAGAAGAGTTCGAGGAGAAGGACCTCACGTTGGTGTACGCCGAGGATGACGACGCGGACGTCGGCGGCGACGAACCCCTCCGTCTCGTTCGCACGGACGACGACGAGTAAACGCGTCAGTCGCACCGTACGACCGACCGGTACCCGTCACGTTCGCGCGTCGTCGGCCGTCGGCGAGTTGCTGTACGACTTTGCCGACCGCGATGCCGATAATCTATCCGATGACGAGGATGAGCAACGCGCTGACGAGTCGTGGCAGGAACGCGACCATCTGTGCTATCGTTTATTCTGGGAACTCCGGTACCGCGTCTAACTGTGGTGCTGTTGGCGTCATCTCTTTCCTCGAATGAGCCTTCGCTCACAACCGATTAACTTCGATGCCTCTCTGCCGGGTTGCGTCCTCGTTCGAGCCTCGAACCGCGTGTCACGGAGAAATCTTCGTAACGACGCTTCGCGACGACGCCGACGGCGTCACCGGCCGCCGGGGAGTTCCTCGGCCGGGAGAAACGCCCCGTACGTCGTCGTCCGCATCGCCACCGTCGTCAGTCGGAGCACGAACGAGAAGAGAATCAACAGCGGAACCGTCGAGACGGTGAACGTGGCACTCACGAGCAACACGTTTGCCGGTTGGCCGAGAGAGATTCCCTGTCCGAAGGCGAGGACGGCGAGCGCACTGATGAAAAGCGCCGGCACCCCGGTCAGGAGCATCGCCTGTGTCAGCGTCGCGAGTTCCTCGTGCGTGTACAGCGTCTTGAAGTAGTGTCGGGTGAGGTTCACCTGTTCGAGAACCGCCTCGAGTTCCGTCAGCGCTCGGCTTTCGCTCTCCGACAGGTCGTCGGCGAGAGTCGCCCGGAGGAATCGCACCGTGTGGATGTGCTGTGAGTAGTTGTTGTTCAACACCGGGGCCAGAGAGACGTACATGTCCTTCGTCTGCGTTCTCCTCGCCTCGCGGTCGATTTTCTCGACGACGCGTTCGCTCAGCAGGGAGACCGAATCGACGAGTTCGTCGACGCGTTCGCCCGTGCGGGTGTCGTGGCTCTCCGCTTCGAACGCGGCGTCGAGGGCGCGAGCCCGGTCCCGAAGCACGGTCATGACGAACCGGAGGAACTGCGGCGGTTCGATCGGACTTACCGCTTTCTGGGGGTCCATCTCGTCGAGTCTGCTGCGGAACGTCTCGACGCTGTCCATTCGCGTCTGTATCTCCTCGGGCGTGCCGAGTATCCGCGAGAGGATGAGTTGGTTGATGGATATCGTTATCGTGACGAGCGTGAACAGGCCCGTGTTCGCCGAGGCGAACAGGCTGTTGTTCGCGCTTGCGGACGCCATCGGGAGCAGTCCCGACCACCCCAACGCGAGCAGTATCCCGAACTGAATCGCGGCGAGGACGGCGACGAGGACGTACCGGTTTCCGTCGAGCAGAAACCAGCGTTTAGCCGACGACGCCGCGTTCGCGGACGCGGACGCGGACGAGCGGTTGGCGCGGGGGTCAGATTCAGGCACCGACGACACCGGCGGCGCCCGGAGCGATGATGCCCAGCGTCGAGAGGACGTAGATGATGACGACCGACGTCAACCACGCGATGAACGCGATTCCGCTCGCTTTCAGCCATCCGCCGGGATAGCGCCAGTTGATGACGCCGATGTACGCCACGAGCGCCAGTATCGGCCCGAGAAGCGGTATCCACCCGACGAAGAAGGCGACGATGCTCCACACTATCGACGCGATGAGCGCAGAGACGATCGCGTACGTGAAGTCGCTCTCGTCGACGATGATTCGGGCACCCACGTAAATCGCGGACGCGCCGATGAGCAGGCTGATTACGAAGACTATCAGTGAATCGATCAGTGCCATACTGGAATGTCAGACGGGCCTCGGGTATGTACTGTGCCTTCGTATTCAGGCGTGTCGACCCTCCCCGATCGAACGGACCGAAACGCAGTCCGCCGGTTCCGAATAGTCGCTCACCGGAGAGTTGGTCGAACTGGCTTGCACCGCCCGAAAACGACTGCGGCTGACGCGAGGGGACTACCACCGAGTGATATCCGTTCGTAGCGACCGAAGTGACCGCGATGGCTACCAGTTCCCGTTACAGATATATCCGTGTAATGGAACGTGGCGCGAAGCGTTACCGGCACTCGCCTTTCGCGCTTTCGTCTTCGCTCTCGGGACGACTCTGCCACATCGTTTAACAGTCGGCGGGCGGGATAATGGGCCATGGAGCTACCCGAATTAACGTCCCCGGACGGTGTGCTCACGTACCTCTTGACGACGATTCTGGTGGTTTGTCTCGTCATCGCTCTGTACCTCGTCGCGGTGTACGTCGGTATCGCGCCCGCAGTCTGAGGCGTTGGGGCGATTTCGACGGGGCATCGTCGGCGTTCGCAAGTAGCCGTCGCGACCGATTCCGGGACCGAACCCGTAACACGTTCTCTCAGCCTCTCCCGAAGCTATTTGATACTGTATAACAATCCTCGCGCCTAAAGATTGAGGCATAGCTGGTATCACTGATACCGACACTATGTGAGATACTACAACGATGTGTCCTCCCCCAACCGACTCGGCCCGGAACGTCCACCTGCCTGCGCCCGTTCGCTCTCCGTCCCTCGGGAGCGACGCCTCCCCCTCCGAGCGCAGGCGGTCGGACGTTCCGTTCGCCGCCTCTCCCGTCGCCGCCGTACTCGCCCAGCGAGTACCCGTTCGCGCGAAAACCACCCCTCCCCAGCGTACCATTCCCATGTTCTTCGAAAACACCAGGCAGAAAGCCGAACTCCCGAAGCAGAAAGCCAAATCACTCCGCGCGGCCGAGAGACGCGTCGCCGACTACTGCTCGATACGGGAGACGATGTCCGAGGTGAACCGCCGTCTCGCGTTGGACGACGAGTTCGACGCCGTGACGCCGATGCACGGGTGACCGGTCTCTCGGCGTCGTCGGTCGGTTCGCGAGCGCTGTTTTCCGAGACTGTTTCGCGTAGACCCAACCCTCGCGTCGGATTCGGCTACGGCCGCACGCCGTCCGGATAGAGAGAGTAGAAGAGTTCTCCGTCGACCGAAAACCTCCGGGCCGAGCCGTTAGGCCGTCTCGGTCGTCTCGGCCGCGTCGTCGTCGTCCGATTCGGTGCTCGCGCGGCCGCTTTCGTCGTCGTCGACTCCCTCGGGAGACTCCATGTCGGAACCGCCGGCGGTTCCGTAACCCGCGTCCTCGTCGTCCGAGGACTCCTCGTCGTCTTTCCACTCGGTTATCGACTTCTGGACGCCCTCTCCGTCGGACATCTGTTGCCGCCAGAGGTAGACGGCGGCGGCCGCGATACCGAGCGGAACGATCCACGAGAGCTTCGAAGACGACGAATCCGAGGATTCACTCGACTCGGTCCCCTCGGTCGCCTGCGATTCGTCCTCCGCGCTCTCCGCTTCGGACTCGACGCTCTCCGCATCGGCTACGGGTTGCTCGCGGTCGTATCGGTCGGCTTCCTCTATGGCTTCCACCATCGCTTCCTTCAGCACGTCTTTCAACATCTCTCGCCCGCGTTTTTGCACGACGTCCGTGGCTATCGACTTTCCGCGCGACTTCAGCGAAGAACTCTGTCCACCGCTCGATTCGTCTCCCGACTGCGACGCTCTTCGAGATGCCATCGAACGACGTACGGTCAGGCCGTCAAAGAGGAACGTGCCTGCAAGTTAAGGGTCCGGTCGTCGGGGGGACGTCTCGCGCTAGTCTTCGGTCCAGTACGTCATCTCTTCTTTCCGTGCGTCGCAGTTGGGACACGCTTCGGGCAGTCCGCCGTCCGTTTTCCCTATCTCGCCCATCTCGCCGCAGATGGTGCACCGCCACATCAGTTCGGCCATTCCGAAGTTGTGGCCCGAACGCGCGTGTTCGACGGAGAGTTCCTCTACGCCCTCTCTGACCGTCACGAACACGCCCGCGTTCGTCATCCCTCGAATCGTCCCGACTTCCGTCCCGTCCTCGGTGTACAGGGTCGTCCCGAACGCCAGTTCGTTGACCTCCGCTCTGTCGTCGTCGTTCGGCGTCTCTCCGTAACTACTCATGGCTCTCTGTTGGTGTGTTTGGTACTTAGTCTCACCCCCTCTCGGCGGCGCAGTCGAGTTCGACGTTTCTCGCAGGCACGACGTTTTTGACCCGATAACGAGAATCCCTCCGTTGCTCTCGCGGCCGATACCACCCATCATGAGCGACGATACCAACGTGACGAACGGCACCGAACAGCACCCGACAGAGTCCGTCTGGATGTCGACGACCGATAGAACGTCGTACCCGCCGCTCGACGGCGACAGAGAGGTCGACGTCGCCGTCGTCGGCGGCGGTATCACCGGACTGACCGCGGCGACGAAACTCTCAGAAGAGGGAAAAGACGTCGCCGTCGTCGAATCCGGTCGAATCGTAGAGGGGGTGACGGGGAAGACGACGGCGAAGTTGACGCTCCAGCACGGGCTGATATACGACCACCTCCGCTCGGAGTTCGGCGACACGTTGGCGCGGCAGTACGCCGACGCGAATCAAGACGCCATAGAGACGGTCCGAGACCGGGTCGAACGGTACGATATCGACTGCGACTTCGACCGGACCCCGGCCTACACGTACACCGAATCCGCCGAGAAACGCTCCGACATCGCCGACGAAGTCGAGGCCGCCCGAGCCCTCGATATCCCCGCGGAGTTCGTCGAGGAGACGCCCCTCCCCTTCGACGTCGAGGCGGCTATCCGCGTCGACGACCAAGCGCGCTTTCACCCGCGGAAGTACCTCCTCGCTCTCGCGGAGGCCGTCGAAGACGCCGGAAACGACGTCTTCGAACGGACGAAAGCGACGGACGTGGAGTCCGGCGACGGGAACCGAGTGGTCACCGAACGCGGGACGCTGACGGCCGACGCCGTCGTCGTCGCGACGCATTTCCCACTTCTCGACCACCGCCTCTTTTTCTCTCGCCTCTATCCTCACCGCTCGTACGTCGTGACGATTCGAACAGACGACGCGCCGAGTGAGGGGATGTACTACCGCGCGGAGGAACCCGGACGGTCGCTTCGCACCAAAGTCGCCGGAGAGGACGACCTGCTCATCGTCGGCGGCGAGGGACACAAGACGGGGCAGGGAGACGAGAAAGAGCGCTACAGACGCCTCGAACGGTACGCGGGCGAGCAGTTCGAAGTCGAGTCGATGCCGTACCGGTGGTCGACGCAGGATTTCTCGACGCCGGACAAGGTCCCGTTCGTCGGACGCCTCGGCCCCACGACCGACGGTATCTACGTCGGCACGGGGTACGGCGGATGGGGGATGACGAACGGGACGGCGGCGGGCGAACTCCTCGCGGACCTCGCGCTCGGCCGGTCGAACCCCTACGAGTCGGTGTTCGACCCGACGCGACTCTCGAAGTCGAGCGCCGGGAAGGCACTCAAAGAGAACACCGAGGTGGCAAAGGAGTTCGTCGGGGGGTGGGCAAAGAGCCTGTTCGGGTCCGACACGGTCACGCCGCCCGCGGGCGAGTCGCGAATCGTCCGCCACGACGGCAAACCGTACGGCCTCTATCGCGACGAGGACGGCGAACTCCACGCCGTCTCCGCCGTCTGCACGCACATGGACTGCATCGTCGACTGGAACGACGCGGAGAAGTCGTGGGACTGTCCCTGTCACGGGTCGCGGTTCGGAGTCGACGGGTCGGTCATCGACGGCCCCGCAGTCGAGGACCTGCCTCGTCCCGGGTCCGACGACTGACCGGAGGCGGCCGGACGATTTTTTCTCTCCCCGAGCGAACGACCGGACATGGCCGAGGACCGATCGATAGAAACCGTCGAAGAGGGAGACGACTACTACCACGTCCGTTATGCAGACCCCGACGAGTTCGATACGATTCGGACACCCGACTGGGCCGCAAACGCCGCGGAGTCCGTCGTCGAAGGGAGCGAAGTTCGAACCGGTCACAAAGACGGCGGCGGCGACGACGACTGGGAGACCCAGAGCGTCCTCGTCCCGGTGGACGAGGTAGACGACGAAGACGAGGCGAAGAGCGCCGCCGAAGACATCGTCGAGAAGATAAAGGAGTAGAGCGACGCGGTGTGAGAGTTATCTCGACTCCGTCACCGGTCGACGCTTCCGAGGACGATGTCGAGGCTTCCCAGCGTCGCGACGAGGTCCGGCAGATACTCGCCGTTCGACATCTCGGGCAACGCAGAGAGGTTGTGGAAGCACGGACTGCGTATCTTGAACCGGTCGGGCTTGTCCGTGCCGTCCGACCGGATGTAGACGCCTAACTCTCCTTTCGCGATTTCGACCGCGCGGTAAATCTCCCTGTCGGCCTCCGGGCGGAGGGTTCGCGGGACGTTGCTCTGGATGTTGCGCTCTTCTTCGGGCCAGTCTTCGAGCAGGTCGACGCACTGTTCGATTATCTTCGCGGACTCCTCGACTTCGCGCATTCGCACGAGGACGCGAGCGAAGTTGTCGCAGGTGTCTTCGGTGACGACGTCCCAGTCGAGTTCGTCGTAGTAGCCGTAGGGGTCGTCGCGGCGCAGGTCGTAGTCGACGCCGGACCCGCGGGCGACCGGTCCGGTCACGCCGTAATCCTTCGCGACGTCCGACGGGAGGACGCCCGTCCCGACGGTGCGCTTTTGGAATATCTCGTTGTTCGTCATCAGGTCGTGGTACTCTTCGAGCGTCGGCGGGATGTCGTCCATGAAGTCCCGAATCTTCTCGAAGAACTCCTGTCGCGGTTCGGGGATGTCCCAGACGACCCCGCCGATACGGAAGTAGTAGAACATCATGCGCTGACCGGTGAGGTCCTCTAAGATGTTCTGCACCTTCTCGCGGTCCCGCATCGCGTACTGGAAGATGGCGGTGAAGTCGCCGTAGACGTCCAGCGCGAACGTTCCGAGCGCGAGGAAGTGTCCGAGCATCCGCCCGAGTTCGACCGACATCGTGCGGAGCAGTTGCGCGTACTCCGGCACCTCGACGTCCGCGAGGTCCTCTATCGCTCGTGCGACGGCCCACTCGTTCGGCATGTTCGCCGTGTAGTCCCAGCGGTCCGCGTACGGGATTATCTGGTGTCGGTACGTCCCCTGTTGGGCCATCTGTTCCTCACAGCGGTGGAGGTAGCCGATGTCGGGTTCGACGTCCACGACCTGTTCGCCGTCCAGAACCGTCTTCAGGTGGAGGACGCCGTGCGTCGCCGGGTGGTGCGGCCCGACGTTGATGAACAGCGTGTCGTCGTCTTCTGTCTGCGTCTCTGACTGAAACAGCGACGCGTTCTCTCGGAGCGAGACGACCTGCGGTCGGTCCTGGTCGTAATCGAGCGAAAGCGGGTGTCCCGTCCACGTGTCGGGGAGGAGGATGCGCCGCATGTCGGGGTGGCCGTCGTACTCGATGCCGACGAGGTCGTACGCCTCTCGTTCGTGCCAGTTCGCGGTCTCGAAGACGGGCGATGCGGTCTGACTCCGCGGGCCGTCCTTCGCCGCCGGAACGACGATGCTGACCTCTCGCCGCCGGTCGTCGTAGCTCGTGAGGTGGTAGATAGACTCGTAGCGGTCCTCGTACTCTTGAGCGGAGAGACACGAGAGGTGGTCGAATCCGGCCTCGTCGCGAAGTTTGAACAGGACTTCCTGTACGTCGTCTGCACGCACGACGTACGCGGGGGCGTTGACGTGGTCGTCCCGGCCGACGGTGTACTGTTCGAGAAGCGCGTCGACGTCGTCGCTGCTGGCGACGGTCTCATCTTCTGTCGTCTGGGTGGGTCGTTGTGAGCTCATGGCGGGATCTTCCTCGTCGGACCGCACGCGTCCGACGGTGATGCCGGGACGGTCGCCAGTCGACGCCTCGCGTCGCTGGTTCCCGGCGTACGTTTGTTGGTGTGTGAACGATACTCTTGAACCTTCGGCCGACGGAGTCATATCGGACGCCGTCGGGCGCAGTGAGGGCATCTCCTCTCCGTGTGCGGTTCGTGCGGGCCAGAAGCGTTTATCCGGTAGGGACCGAACGACCGCCCGAGAGGTACGTTCCCACGCTATGACTTCATCACAGAGTACGCGGGCGACTCACGACGACTCCGAGAGACTGTTCGAACCGACGATCACCGCCATCCTCGAACGGAGTCGGGTGAGAGGTGGGGTGAAGGGACTCGCCGCCGGGGGCGTCGCCACCGTCGTGATGTCTTGCTTCCGTATCTCCGTCTCGAAGTCGCCCCCGCCGACGTCGTGGTTCTGGGCGAAGTACGTAAGCGGGGGCGAACCCGAGGACCACGTCGTCCCGGGCGCAATGCTTCACCTGTTCTACGGCATCGTCTCCGGGGGGGTGTTCGGCGCACTCGTCTCCGCGCCGACCGACTCCTCGGCGGAGACGGAGAAGCGAACGACGGCGCTCGGCCTCGTCTACGGCGTCCTCCTCTCCGTGTTCGGGGTCGTGACGCTGATACGGCGGGTCCTTCGCTTGGACCTCGACGACGACGAACGGTTCGTCTTCCACCTGAGCCACGTCGTGTACGGACTCGTCCTCGGCGCGTGGTTCGGGTCCGAACGATAACCTCGACTTCCCCTTCACCTCGCGCCTCGCAAACCCGCTCTTGATGGGGACGCGACGGTGTTCGGAACCGCTCTTCTCATCCTCCCGAGCCTATTCGCCTCGTAGACAGTGTGGTCCGTTGGGAATAACGCATATACCGGAGCCGTGCGTTGGTCTCGAAAACTACCATGAGTCTCGTGACAGTCCGCATCCCTGCTTGCGATTTAGCGCTCGAACACGCGTTCGAGGTGGTACCGAACCTCAGGTTCGAGATGATACAGTCGGTCGCCGCGGACCGGGCCGTCTCGATGTCGTACGTCCGGGTGTGGGGCGCACCCAGAGAGGAGATAGAGGCGGCGTTCGACGCCGACGAGAGCGTCGGCGACTTCGAGGCCGTCTCCCAACGCGCCGAGAGTTGGCTCTACGAGATAGAGTGGGACTCCCCGCGCCTGTCCGTCCTCAGAGAGATAATCTTCCAGCGCGACGGCCAGATAATATCCGCCTGCGGGCAGGACGACGAGTGGGTCCTCCGCCTGTTGGTTCTCGACCGAGACGACATCTCGAAAGTCGTCGACGACACGACTGACCACGGTTTCTCCGTCGACGTGGCCCGCATCACGAAGATGGACTCACAGACTCCGAGTCCCGGTGAACTCACCGAAGAGCAGTACGAGACGCTCCTCATGGCCGTCGAGAAAGGCTACTTCGAGATTCCGCGGCGGACGACGATGGAGGAACTCGCAGAGGAGTTCGGTATCAGCCACCAAGCGCTCTCGGAGCGACTTCGACGCGGCCACCGGATGCTCATCGAATCCGCCCTGGAGGGCCAGACGCTCAGTTTCGACTGAGGACTTCGACGACCGGTTCTCGAAATCGAACACCGACCGGGCCGACTCGGCGACGTGATACCGGCGCGTCATCTCCATCGAGAAATGAACGTCACCTCTTCGTCCGCGTCGGTTTCGGCGGCGTGCCGGTCTGGTGGTTACCTCGTACATATCGAAAAAAGATACTGTGGGTTACAGACATAATACTGTAACACGAGTTCGGGTGCTCTGAGAAAACCGGCGTCCCGTCGCCGGCGCGGCGGCCCGACGACGGGTGGAGCGTAAAATGGCACACGAAACGGGTCGTTGCGGCGTCGGCGAATCCGACCCATCCGTCTCGGCTCAGTGGCTCAACTCCGTCGATTCGGTTCTCGAACGCCCCGTTCTTTCGTCGACTCGTCCGGTGGCGTCGTCTCCGGAGACGTGGCTGGCCTGAACTGATGTATGTTACCACCCACCACAGCGTTCGGGCTCGGTTGGCTTTACTTTGACGGCCGGAATCTACCCGCGAGTCGGGACTTCGAGCGTCGGAACACTGTCGCCAAGGTTCACAGCCCGCCGATACGGTGCCGTGAGACGGCGCCTTGCAGCCGAACGGACCCTTACTCGTCTTCGTCTCGACTGATAACCCTGGCCGAGACGTACGTCAGAAGCGCCAGCATGGCGAGGGGGAAGAGCGTGAGAAAGTGGCTCACGACGGTGAGAAACAGATTCTCCTCCCACGGCATGTACACCAAGAAGACGCCGACGAAAAAGAGCAAAATCCCCATGGGGATGATGTTCACCACGAGGTCGAGAAGCGTCTCTCGGTCGATTCCCGTTGCTCCGAGTGAAACCATACACACCCATCGGGAGAGGTGCGGGAAAGTAATTTCGGCCACCCGGGGTCGCGCGTCACCCCGCCCCGCGGACGCGTTCGTACTGCCGCAGGTGTGATTCCGCTATGAAGAACGCGAACCCAGAACCGGTTGGACACATATCGAAGTAATATACTATTTACATATTCTCGCTTCGACGCGAAATATGACCCTATTCTTCGTTATATACTCTACTATCAACGATGTTTTAGGCTATATCGACGGCTTCGCTACTCGAAGTAAATTGTTCCATCGGAGAGGGATATCGACAAGATTCGGTGGTTTGTGGATTCTGAGCGGTTGTGACCGCGGTAGTCTCAGCTATTTTACACCGTGAGTCCAACTACATATCTGTCGCCGACAGCGCGATTTCATCGAGTATCCGCTCGGCGGAAGCGTAATTTTACCACCCTCTATCGTAGGGGGAGTGACCGTCCGTGCCCCTAGTGATCGAGCGACGCCGGTCTCTCTCTCGTCACGGCGGGCACCGCGCGCCCCAGACCGGCGAGTTGTTCTCGCGGGCTAACTCTCCCGTTTCGCTCATTTCGAGTTCGCTTTCCGACCCTGCGACGTCGTCTCCGTCACACTCGTTCCCGTGTCCGTTGTTACCCGCGTCGGTCCACGTGCTGTGCTTGTCCGTCGCGGCTTGGTTCGGTTCCGCCGCCACGATGCCTGTCGCCCCGACTGTGAGAGCGAACAACGCTAACAACGCTATCGATATCCGTGCTATCTTCATAGGTCTGTGTTCTCCACCGGTCGAATCCCCGCCTCTCCGCAGCGAGAATTTGACACTGAACTGACTACTCACGCCGTTCGTATTATATCTATTGGGTACCCTCAGCGGGTGAGACCGGGACAGAACCGCCGACGAAGAGGTTTAAATCCGCACCCGTTCATCTTCGACTGTGACCGGCATCTCGACTGTTTCCGTGGAGCCACAAGTGACTCCGTGCGGAGGGGCCGACCGTGAGTGAAGACGACCTCACCATCGTGGGAAAAGCCCCTCCGGAGCCTCTGGAACTCGAACGGGCGAACGACCGCGGTTTCGACGACGTCGAACTGTATCTCGAACGGTCTCACCTCGAGGACGTGAACGAAACCCTCGAAATCGTCGCCGATGCGCGCGTCGACGTCGTCTCCGTTCACACCCCACACGTTCCGATCGACGACCCGGAGTGGATGGTGCGGGCCGACGAGTTGTCGAACGCTCTCGACGCGTACCTGGTCGTACACTCGAATCGAGTCATCCACATGCACATCCCCGAACTCGAGCGACTGGCGTTCGAGTCAGAGTACGGTTACGAGAACAACCCGGGGATCAGCCCGCGACACGTAGAGAGCGTAATCATCGATCAGGGACACGAACTCGTCCTCGACACGGCGCACCTCTACATGGCAGACGAGGACTACGTTTCGACTATCGACCGACTGCTCACGGAGTTCGGCGACCGTATCAGCGTCATCCACCTCTGCGACTCGACTCTCACCAGAGACGGACTCGAGTTCGGAGGTGGAGCGATGGATATGGAGAGCGTCACTCGACTCGTCACCGAGAAGTTCGACGGTCTCCTCGTGTTAGAAGTGATGCCGTCCGCTCAAGAGGCGGCGAGAGAGTTCGTGAGCGAGCGCTAACACCTCACACTCTCCGGTAACTGACGGCTCGGGGTGGAATCCCGACACCGGGCCTCCCTAAGAGTCCAATGGACGGAATCGGTACTACTACCCGGTACTGAGACCAACGCGTCGTTCATGTCTCGAACGGAGCGCAGAACGTGAGCGAACAGACTCGCTTTCGACCGGTCGTCCGAGGTGCGCTCCGACGCGCACGCAGTGCGTTCGGAGAACTGTCGAACGAAGACCGAACGGCCGTACCTACCGAGGATTCCGATTTCACGACCGACTTCGACCGCTCGCTCACCGAACGGTTCGAACAGTTCTTCGCCGAACGGGACGAACGGTATTCCGTCCTCACGGAAGAGCAGGCGACGACGACCGCCTCCGACGCCGATTACCTCGTCATCGTCGACGAAATCGACGGCACGGCCAATCTGGCGAACGGAATCGGTGAACTACCGTTCGGTCCGGTCATCGCTATCTGCGACGATATCGACCCGACGTTCGGCGATGTCGTCGCGATGGGGTATCTCGTCCTCCCGACGGGCGATCTGTACGAGGCGTACCGAGACGAGGGTGCGTTCCTTACGAGACGGTGGGCCGAGGAACCGGATGGACGGCGCACGCGCCTCCAAACAACGGCTGTCACGATGTCGGATCAGACTCCGCCCGGCGTACTCGTCGACCAGTATATGCTCGCTGAGCGGTCTGACCTCGCGTCCGCGCTCTGGGGGTTGGGATATCCCGGTGACTTCCGCAGTCTCGGCCACCACTCGGCGCTCGTCGCGCGCGGAGCGTACGACGTCGCCGTCTCGGGCGACTACTGCCTCCTCCACGAGGGGAAACGGTCGACGGCCGAAGAACTCGCCGGAGCGTTTCGCCTCGTCGCGGAGGCGGGTGGCACCGTCACTGACTGGAACGGCCGCTCCCTTCGCTCTCGACGCATAGGCTTCACCGAGGGGAAACCGCACGACGTCGTAGTCGCGGCGAACCGAGAGTTCGCGACCGAAGTCGCGGAACTCCTCTCGGACTGATCGCAATCTCTGGAGGGGTACGGGAGACGGCGCGTTCGGATACTCTCCCGTCTTCGGCGAAAACTGTGTCCGTCAGGCTACTCCCGCGGGAGCGAGCGAGTCCTCTCGCGTAACTGCTCGTGCGCGCCGTCGATAGTGCCGAAGGAGTACTCCGACCGGTGAAATCGGGTGAGGATTCTCCGGAGCAGTTCGAATCCGTGATCGTTCCGACGGTACAGCGCCCGGTACAGGCGTGGTAGGCGTTCGACCGAGGGCGGCGTGTAGAGGTCGTGCATGTGTATGTTGAACACGACCGGCCGAGGTGGGGCGCGCCGCAACTGACTCGTGTACGGTCGGCCGAATATCCGCGCGTAGGAGAGTCCCGTCGGGACGGGCGCGTACGGAGCGAGAACCGTGAACGGAATCTCGAAGAGGTCGAACTCGCCGAGGTACGTCGGCGTCGTCGGCGCGTCGGTATTGTTGAAGTGTCCGGGTCGCCACGTCGGGAAGACGCTCGCGTCGAACCGATATCCCGCCTCTGCCAGTATCTCGTAGTCGGCGTCTCGAACGTTGCCGTTCGGGAACCGATACCCCGTGGGACGCTCGCCGAAGAAGTGGGTGTACCGCTCGGTACTCGTCTCGACTTCGTCCCGTATCGACGTCCGGTCGCGCGGACGGTGCGTGTGCGAGTGGGGATGAAACCGAACCGGGACGTCGCACCGTCTCAGCGATTCGACCGCCTCGGGCCGGGCGTCGAACAGTTCCGTCTGGACGAAGCAGGTGAGCGGCGTCGACGTGGATTCGAGGACCGAGACCAGTCGGTCGACTCGCGAAACGGCCTGGTAGGTGTTCGTCTCGAGCGCGGTCCCGAAATCGCACTCGAAGTCGAGCGTCAGGTAGACCTGTTTCGGACGCGGCCACTCCATCGACCGCCTCGTCGAGTGGTCGTTCATCGCTTCGGTTCCCGAGCGCGTTCGATCGCTCATCGGCCCTCCGGAGTGTTCGACGGGCGGTGTGAACGGCGGTTTCGGCGGTTTCGGCGGCAGGATAACGTTGTCACGGTCACGGATAGTGCGCTTTGAGCGAGTGGAGAATTATCGCTGTGAAACACGCGAGGAGCCCGCCGAGCGTTGTGAACGAGGCGACGGTCGCCAGTTCGAGCGGGAAGTCGTTCGTCAGTAGATACGTCGACACCGTCCAGTACCCGAGACCGAGTCCGACGAAAGCGCTCGCGAACCCGGGGAACCCGAGCACCAACAGGGGCCGTTCTCGTTCTACCGTGCGCAGGATGTTACTCACGAGGATGGTGCCGTGTTTGATCGGATTGTGAGTGCTCGCGTTTTCGATATCGTACCGGACCGTCGTCCCCACCTCCTCTATGTCGTACTTTCGGTTGTGAGCGTGGTGGAGGATGTCGGTGCTCGCGCTCATCTGCTCGCCGAGACTATTCGTCTCTGCGAGCGTTCGAATCGCTTGCTTGTCGTACGCTCGGAATCCGTTCTGCGTATCTCGAATCCACGCGTCGGAGCGGACGACGCCCATACTGAGGTTAGTGAGGACGTTGATGGTCGTGAGACCCAATCGGCGGTACAGCGGTACGTCGCTGTTGGCGCCCTCGCCGAATCGGTCCCCGACGACGAGTTCCGCGCCGGTCGCTCGCTGGCGCTCGACGAGTTTGGGGATGTCCGCCGGGTCGTGCTGCCCGTCGCCATCGAGGATTACGAGGTGCCCTGCGTCGCGCTGCTTCGCCTCTTTGAACAGCGTCTGTAACGCCGCGCCGTACCCTCGATTCTGCTCGTGTTCGATGACCACGGCCCCGGCACGCCGCGATATCTCCGCCGTGTCGTCCGCGCTCCCGTCGTCGACGACGACGGTCATGTCTGCGTACTTCCGCGTCTCCGTGACGACGTCGCTTATCCGGTCGCCCTCGTTGTACGCGGGGATGCCGACGAGTACGTTACAGTTCTGGCGTCCGGCCGAACGGCTGAACGCGTCCACGGTGTAGAACTCCCCGTTCGAGGTGCGCTCGGACTGTTTGACGGCATCGTAGTCGACGTACTCGTCGTGTCGTCTGTGGATGACGACCCCCGGAAACCCGAGGTCTCGCGCCGTCTTCGACAGTTGGTCCTCGCCGACGTCGTCGACGGAGTCCGTACCGGGAGCGGGGACGACGATGGCGGCCGCCTCTCTGGCGATCTCGATCGAGTCGGGTTCGGAGTCCCCGGCGTAGGTGACGAGTAGCGAGTAGCCTCGCCGGTTCGCGCGAAGCGCGATTCGCGCGATCGCGTCGTGGTTGTCGTCGGTCGCGACGATTCCGATAGCGGGCTTATCTCGGTTCAGTACGTTGACTTCAACTGGCGTGTTTGGTTCCATCTTCCGTATCCCCCGTCTCCGTTGTTCCCGGGATGTCTCGCTGGTACGTCCCTGTCCGCCCCTCGACAGAACGATCTACGCCGAGTTCGAGCGTGGGCGGCATCTCAGATCATCTGTTCTTTCCACGTATCCGGCGTCTGCTCGGTCACGATTTCGAGGTCGAGGTGATACTCGAACTCTTTCGGACCTTCGCTTTGAACCCACTCGACCATCTCTTCGAGTCCGTCGCGGAGGGTGTATCGCGGCTCGTAGTCGAGGAGTTCGCGCGCTTTGTCCGCCGAACAGTTGGCCAGTTGGACCTCCTGCGGTCGGCCCTCCACGTAGATCGGATCCAAGTCGAAGTCGATGATGTCGGCGATGACCTCCGCCAGCGTGTTGATCGTGATGAACTCGTCGTCCGGACCGATGTTGATCGTCTCGCCGACGACAGCGTCCTCGTGCGCGAGTTTCTTTAGCGGGCGGACGTCGTCTTGGATGAACGTGAAGCAACGCTTCTGTTCGCCGTCTCCGTAGATGATCGGCTGGTTCCCCTGCAACATCCGGTTTATGAAGATAGCCGCGACGTTCCGGAACGGGTCGTTGTACTTCTGTCTCGGGCCGATGATGTTGTGCGGAACCGCGATAACGTACTCGAACCCGTGGACGTCGGCCAGTAGTTTCGTCAGATCCTCCGCGGCGACTTTGCTTATCGCGTACGGGTCCTGCGGGCGAGGCTCCATGTCTTCGGTGAACGGTGTCTCGTTTTCTCCGTATCGAGACATACTCGAACAGTAGACGAAACGGTCGATGTCGCAGTCGGCCGCCGCGGCTAACGTCCCGGACGTCGCCTGATAGAGGTGATCGTTTATCAACGCCGGCGAGAAGACGCTGAGTCCCTCGTGTGCGAGTGCGGCCGTGTGATAGACTATGTCCGCGTCGCCCATCGCTTCCTTCATCGCGTCCACGTCCTGGCACTCGACGTGGTGGAACTCCGCCTCGCCGGGGACGTTGCTCTCGTATCCGCCGATCAGATTATCGTTTCCGGCCACCTCGTACCCTTCTTCGATGAACGCGTCGGCTAGGTGGCTTCCGAGAAAGCCCGCGATACCGGTAATGAAGACTCGCTTGCCCATGGGCTAAGAGAAAAGTGATAGCTATTAAATCATTCCAAATGACATCTTGTCTGTAATATACAGACACCGTACTTTCACCATTAGAATACAAACTGCCGAAAGTGTAAAATATAGCGTAGAAATCACGGATTTATTTTCTGATTCGAGAGAGACGTCTACAGTGATGTCAGATAATATAAAACAAAAATCCCTAATAGGTGTTATGGCCGTTGTAACCGAGACGGGAATCAACCGGTCTCTCTGGAGAAATCTCATTTATCTGGCCGTATCGAACGACTGGGCCTCGCATACAATTACAATTCTAGTATTGTAATGCTATTCGAGCGCTGACGAAGATGCGAGTCACAAACAAGCAATAACTAACGTGACAACGAAACGCCCGCAGCGATTCATAGATGTTGTTAGGATTACATTAATGCGGAGCGGGAAGCGGCCGTCAGTTCCTCGGATTTCCCGTCAGTACGGCCGTCAGGCGGAAGAAAACGCGTAATCAGCGGCGGTCGAGGGTCGACTGGAAACCGGAACTCGAAGAGAACTTTCCTCGAGGTGACGGTACACAGACCCGGCGGCACCGATTCGGGCGACCTGAAAAACCCCGTCAAAAGCACTAAACCGCCCGAAGGCGCGGAGTACCGTCCCAATCTGCGTCTACCCGAAGAACTCGTACGAGCGGAACCCGCCGTCTCGGGCGTGGTCGGCCACGCCGTAATAGGTCGAACGGAGTAGGTCACCGCGTCGCCTGGCAATCCAGATGAGCGAAAACTGCACGACGGTCAGCGCGAACATCAGATAGAAGATACCACGGGTGAGACCGGTCAGTCGCATCGACGCGAACTGTAATCGGTTTCGCATCCAGTGGTAGGTCATGAACGGACTCCTATCGCCGGTCATCCCTTCCTTGTGGTGAATCGTCGACCGGGGGTCGACGAACATCCGCTTTCCCTGCTTTCGGGCCTGCACGGCGACGTCGACGTCGTCCATGCCCAGGAAGTACCCCTCGTGGAGCACGTCGTTGGTTTCGACGAACTCTCCGTCGAGGAGGAGCAACGACGAGGGGACGTAGTTCGTCTCGTACGGGGTTTCGGCCTCTACCTCCCGCACCGGCGTGACGCGTCCGCCGAGGTAGGGGTAGAACTTCCCGCCGGCGCGGAGTATCTCGTCGCTTCCGGCGCGGTACTCGACGCCGCCGACGCCGACGACGTCCTCGTTTTTCTCCGCCGTCTCGACGAGAGGAGTCAGGAAATCCGGTTCGACGACGGTGTCGTTGTTCAAGAGGAGGACGTAGTCCACGCCCCGGGAGAGAGCGCAGGCGATTCCGGGGTTGTTTCCGCCCGCGAATCCCCTGTTCTCGTCGTTCAAGACGAACGTACACCAGTCGAACTCCTCGACCAACCGTTCCCGCGACCCGTCGGCCGACCCGTTGTCGACGACGATGGTCTCGAAGTTCGGATACGCGACAGACCGTATCGATTCGAGACACTCGGCCGTGTCCTCGTAGTTCTCCCACGTGAGGACGACGATTCCGACGAGGGGGTACTCCTCCTCTTTGGTCCGGTCTCGCGATAGTAATCGTCCCATCGATTGGTACTGGTGATGTCCAGGCGGTCAAAATACGTTCCGGTGGTCGGGACTCTCGCTGTCTCGCCGAGGCGCGGCGCGACCTTACGACTCGACGCGAGTGGAGGCCCGGCCGCGGTCAGCGGGTCTCTCGGATTCGACACCGGTCACAGATACCCCAGGTCCGCGAGTTGGTCCTCCGTCCGAGAGTCGAGATGAGAGGGGTCCCCCACGCGCTTGTCGTCGGTCAAGAACGACCGGAGTTCGGCTTCGACGTCCGGGTCGTCGATCTGTCGGTCGGATTCGAGGTCGAGGACGACCGTCTCGGACTCGTGCGGCGAGTCGATGAGCAGATGAGAACCTCGGACGACCGCCTGTTGGTCGTAGCCGTAGGCGATCTCTTCTGAGAGCACCACTCTGTCTTCGGGAGGACGATCGAGGGGAACTCCGTCGTACTCCCCCACCGAGTCGCGGGCGCCGAGTTCCGCCAGAACCGTCGGAACGACGTCGGTCGTCGAGACGACTCCGTCGGTGTTGTGCTCCCAGCCACCGGCGAGTATCAGCGGAACGAACAGCACCTCTGGAACGAGTGCGTGACCGTGCCCAGTCCCGTAAGCGCCGCGCGGGTCGTGGAAATGCCGTCGTTCGAGTTCGACTCGCTCCCAGAACTCCTCACCGTGGTCGCCGGTGACGACGACGAGCGTGTCGTCGAGGTCCCCACGCGCCGAGAGCGCCTCGAACAGTCGACGGAGTTCCGCGTCGACGGACCGGAGGACGGTGTCGTAGAGCCGAATCCGCTCTCGTCGGTACGTCTCGAACTCTTCGCGTGGTTCGGTCGTCGTGGTGAAGTCCCAGCGTTCGACGTTCGGGACGTCCTCGACTTCGCCGAACGGCGACTCCTCTGGTCGGTGAAGGGGGGAGTGTAAATCGCCCAACTGGAGATATCCGAACCGGCTCTCGCCGGTCGAATCCCACCAGTCGAGGAATCTGTCTATCAGTTCGTCGGCGGGCGCATCGTGGTGGACCGCGGTTCGCTCGAACCGCCCGCGAACGGGGAGTTCGGCGGTGACGATTGCGCTGTCGAAGTACGTCTCGTAGCCGTCTTTCGCGAGTAACTCCGGGAGCGTGTAGACGTCTTCGCGAACCGTCGCTGGAGGGTTTTTGACGCTCTGATTGCGGAGCTCTTGATCGTAGGCGGCACCGTGATTGTGAGCGTAGAGCCCGCTCAGTAGCGACGGAACCGACGAGTACGTCCAGGGCGCGGCCGCGACGCAGTTCGGAGAGTACCCCGACAGACTGTCGAGAAACGGCGTCGTCTCTCGATCGTACCCCGCCCGAGAGAGGTGGTCGTTGCGCAAGCAGTCGACGACGACGAATAGCACGTCCCGGTCGTCCAACTGCTGGGCCGGAACATCGCGTAACCGCCGCTCGAATCGCAGGCGGTTCTGTACCGGTTGGACGACGTCGTACCTCGCGGTCCGATACAGCGGACGGAGACGTTCGCGAAGCAGGTCGTACGTTTCCTCGCCGAAGGAACTCTTCACCGATCGGAGGAGGTCGTCTATTCGCATAGACACACAAGTGAGATCACCGTTCGATCACTCTCGAGGGGCTGCCCTCGCGGTAATGTCGTCGACTGTCTCGTAGGCTTGCTGGACGATATCTTTGATCCAGATGTACTCGTACGTGCTCACGCGACCGAGGTTGTGCATGTTCTCGTACTCGCTAACTCGCCCGTTGATGAGTTCGAACTTCTCGAGTTCCTCTTCGACGGGGAGCGGATACGCGCGCGGGGCGCGTCGCGCTTCCAGCGAGAGGACCTCCGCTTCGATGTCGTGGTCGTCGAAAAACGAGAGCAAGTAGTCCTCGAACCACTCGTCCGACCGAGACCACATGTCTTCGTCGAGAAAACAGGGGAACTCGATGGTGAGAATGTACTCGTCTTCGGGTATCTCCTGCGGCGTGAAATCGTAATCCGTGACGCGCGTGAACTCGTACTCGTTCGGGAAGTACGCCCAGTTCACGTGCGGGGGAAACAGCCGTTCGGATGCTTCGACGTGCGCTCCCAGAATGACCATGCTGCGGTAGTTGAGCGACACGTCGACGTCGTCGACGAGGATGCTCGGGTCGATAGTACTGACGAATAGGTCGTCTTCGATACGCCGGCCGCTCTCGGTTTCGAGCGCTCGAATCTCGTTTCCGTTGGTGTCGAGGCCGGTCACCCCGTCGCGGACGACGTCGCAGTCCGAAATCATCTCGTGCAGAATCGTCGTGTACTTCTTTTGCGGGTAGAAGGCACCGCCGTCGAAGAACGAGTCTTCCTCGTCGGGGAAACTGATCTTGAAGTCGAACCAGTCTCCCGTGATTCGGTCGGGTTCGATTCCCCAGTGTTTCCGCGTGTAACCCTCGTAATATCGTTCGTAGAGAGTCGGTCCGACCTGTTTCAGCATGAACTGATCGAAGTAGTCCGCGTCTGTCTTCCCCACGGCTTCGTCCAGTTCTGCTCTGATCTGCTCGTGGTCTTCCCACAAGTCGATGTTCGAACGTGTGACGGGGTAGTCGTGGGGTTCGTCGAGGTCGTTCGTCGGGTAACTCTTCGCGTAGAAGTTGTGATGTTTCAAATCGGTGAACTCGGAGAATAGTTCCCCGACTATCGCTTCTTCTTCTTCGTCGAAGAAGAGGAGGTGCGGCGCGGAGTCGCTGTGATATCCGGTGTCGAACTCGATTTCGCGCAGCAGACCACCGATCTCTCCTTTTTCGACGATAGTGACGTCGTATCCGCGTTGGCTCAGAAGATATCCGGTGGTACATCCCGCGACTCCTGCGCCGATAATTGTGACACCCATGGAACAGGAATCGGTAGAGTGGTATTTTAAATTTGCGTATGCGAGAGTGTGACACAAACGTGACGCTGACAACCCCCACGTTTGATCTACCGGTTCGTTCGAGGCGAGTACCGTCTTCTAGCCGAACTGAGGGCGTCTGCGGTGCTGGAAGCATTCGCACCCGACCGTTTATGCGGAACAAGCGGAATGATGGGAGTATGGCTACAACTCGGCGCCAGCGGTTCGTCAACGGACAGATCGCTTGGATGTTAGCATCGGTTCTCGGCCTCGCAGCTATCGATGCACTCAGCTTCGAGTTGTTCTTTCTCCTCTCACTTATCGGGTTCATGCTGCTGACACTGTTGACGGCCCCGGTCAACATCACCCCCCGGTGGCGAGCACGTCTGAAGTGGCCCATCGTCGTCGGGTTCGTCGCTTTCGCGTACCTCGTGATCAGAAACGCGCTCACGGTCATTCCGACTGTGTTCTGAACGGGGTTGACCGTCCTCGGCGCTGGCTGGCGTCACCGAGGTATTTTTACCAGTCCGGCGTAATCCTCCGGGCATGTCGTTTCGGGAGCGAGTGTGGCCGTATCTACCCGAGTCGGTTCGTTATCTCTCGTTGGACCTTCTGGGCGTCCTCGCCGCCGTCTTCGTGGCGGCGTTGGCGGTGACGGTTCCCGTCGTCAGCGAGACGCCGCTTCGAGCCGTCGTCACGTTTCCGTTTCTCCTTTTCGTCCCCGGCTACTCGTTCGTCGCGGCTGTCTTCCCGGCGGCCGAGACGCGGGACGAAGTGGAGGCCTCTCACCGGCAGCTATCGAACGTAGAGCGGGTCACTCTCTCTCTGGGAAGTAGCGTTGCTATCGTCCCGCTGTTCGGGTTCGCGCTCAACTTCACGCCGTGGGGTTTCCGGCTCGTTCCGATGCTGGCGGCACTGGGGCTATTTAGCGTCGTCTGCGTCGGTCTCGCGGCGACTCGACGGTCGAAACTCCCCGAAGAGAGGAGGTTCTCACCGCCCGTCAGCCGTTGGTATCGCGGCTTCAGAAACGAGTTCGTCCCGCACAGGACGCAGACGGATGCGGCGTTGAACGTGGCGCTCGCGGCGATGGTCTTGCTCGCGGTGGCGAGCGTCGGGTACGTACTGGTAGACCAGCAGAACGGCGAACGGTACACTGAGCTGTACCTTCTCACCGAGAACGACGACGGCAG
Source organism: Halopelagius inordinatus (assembly GCF_900113245.1). Taxonomy (NCBI): domain Archaea; kingdom Methanobacteriati; phylum Methanobacteriota; class Halobacteria; order Halobacteriales; family Haloferacaceae; genus Halopelagius; species Halopelagius inordinatus. The sequence continues at coordinate 124,956 of NZ_FOOQ01000003.1, read as the reverse complement.
ACTCGTCACCGACGGTTACCCGACAGAACTCACCGCGACCCAGAGTCGGTCTCTCGTGGTCGGCGTCCGGAACCACGAACACGAGCAGATGAGTTACACCGTCGTGACGAAGTTACAGCGAGTCCGCTCCGGGGGTGGTTCGACCACCGTCGTCGAAGAAGAGCGGTTAGACCGCTTCGGAGTCGCGCTGGCGTCGAACGAATCGACGCGCCAGAGGCGCGTGTTGACGCCGTCGCTCACCGGCGACAGACTCCGTCTGACCGTCTCTCTGTACCGCGGTGACGGGGCAGAGAACCCGGAGACGGGCGAGGCGTACCGCCGAACGCATCTCTGGGTGAACGTGACTGCACCGAGTTAGTGGCGCTCGAAGATAGGGACGACAGAGACGGCAGCGCGACCGTCAGTCCGAGTTCGTCCGCGTCTCGGTCTCCCACGTGACGATATTTCGGTTTCGGACGACGTTTCCGAGGGCGACGAGGAGGCTGTAGTTCAACACGAGAAAGTAGTACGGGACGTACGCTACTCGGGGTGTGGAAAGGTCCGAGCGGTTCAGTGCCCATCCCACCGTCGCGAGAAGATAGAACCCCGCCTGGCCGGCGAGCAAAAGGAGGTACAACGGGTTGTCTCCCAAGGCGACCAACAGGAGGTTACTGAGGCCGACCACCGCGAGGAGCAACGGAGAGAACCAACGCAGGACCCAGTGCGAGGCGAGTTCGAAGCTGAAGAACGGATAGCGGACCGGATTCAACAGGTCGACGTAGTCGAAGAACGTGTGCCACGAGCGAGTGGCGATACGGATTCGGCGAGACATCTCCGACTCGACGTTCTCTCCCGTGTTCTCCCACGCTCGCGCCTCGGAGGTGTACTCGACGCGCTCCCCGCGTTGGACGATAGCCAGCGGTTCGGCGAAGTCGCTAATCTGATCCGGGGGAAGCGGCACATACGAGGAGCGCTTGACGGCGTATATCGATCCGTTCGCGCCGGCGGCCGAACTCACCGTGGGTTCTAAGCGCCTGATCAGTTTCTCGAACGTCCTGTAGGCCGACTCGGCTTCGACTCCGTACTTGTCGTAGCAGAGTTCCCCGACGACGCACCCGACGTTCGGACCGAACTTCTCGATTAGCCGTTTGATGGCGTCCTCCTCGTACATGCTGTCTGCGTCGGAGAACACGACGATATCGCTGTCCAACCTCTCGGTCACCTTGTTCTGGCAGGCCGTCTTCCCGACCCTCCCCTCGATGCGTTCCAGACGTACCCCTTCGTCCTCGTACGAGCGGACGATTTGATCCGTGTCGTCCGAGGACGCGTCGGAGAAGACGACGATTTCTAACTTCTCCTCGGGGTAGTCGAGTTCGAACGAGTTCTTGATTTTCTGCTCTATGATCTCCTCTTCGTTGTAGGCGGCGATGACGAGTGAGACGGACGGCCACCGGCCGTCCGTCACCTCGTTTGTCACCGAACGGTCGAGGATGGATCCGAGAACGAATAGGACCCCCGGATAGAGGAAGTACACGTGGAGCAAAACGAGAGCCGCCACCCAGAAAACGAGTTTGAGCAGTACAGACATGTTCTCTCTATCGGTGACCGCAGGACGGATCCGTGGCGTGGTCGAACGGCGGTAACACTACGCTGGCTTCGGCGCTGAGTACCCGAGACATTCTACTTCACAGGTCATGGAAATACTCCTTATAGATACCGGACGGTCGAACTCTCGAAGTTCGGTAACCGTCTTCCGTACCAGGTACGCGGTGCTAGTCACGCGAACGCTCTGTACGCCGAATGTTTCGTGGTGGGACACGACTTAGCGTCGATAGTAGTTCGGGCACCACGTGAGCGGTCATCTCTTCGCGCGGATTTTGCAATCGGCGTGACGACCGCACCACTCGACCCGCGAACGTCGGCGAGCTAGAAAATATATAAATATGTCCGCCAGAGATGTCCACGCATGCTCCCGAAGGCTACTCGTGATACCGCTCTCAGAGTAGCGCTTCTCGCCACTCACGTCGTCGTCGTGGCGGGGTTGTGGCTCACGCTGCGGATCGGACGTCCGCGGTTCGTCGGTCTCGGTCTCTACGTCCTGGTCGCAGTCTTGTTCGTCGATATCCTCCTCCTCCTCCTCGTGAGAGCGTCGGACGAACCGACGTCGGCGTCGTTGACGAGGGTACTCGATCCCCGAGTCCCGGCCATCGTGCTGTTGGCGAGTATCGCGATACTCGCTCTGCTCGGACCCGGAGCCGAGTTCTACCTCGGCATCTCCGTCGTGTTCGTGGTCGTTCTCCTCCGCTCGGTCGTACTGGAACGGGACCGATTCCTGAGCGGTGTCGACCTCGCTCTCCTGTTGGGCGCGTCGGTGTCGGTGCTCTGCTCGCAGGTCTTCACGGTGGCGTACTACGTGAGCACGGCCGACACCGTCAACCACACCTCCACGGCCATCGTGCTGCGCGACGCCGGGTTCCTCGGGTCGATAGAGGGCACGCGGTACTTCGCTTTCGCCGCGTTTCACGTCCTCTCGAGCGTCGGAATGGCGTTCACCGGACTCGAACCCCGACTGCTCACCGGGGCTCTCGTCATCGCGATGTTCCAGATCGTGCTCCTGTCCGCGTATCTATTTTTCCGGTATCTGACGTCATCTCGCTCGTTCGCCGTCGTCGGGGCCGTACTGATGGCCATCAACATCGCGTACATCCACTACGGCTCCGTCGCGCACTACCAGTCGATGAGCTTCACGTTCTTCTGTCTGTTCTTGTTCCTCCTGTTTAGGGGCTCTTGGAGCGGTCGGGACCTCCTCGTGACCGTCCCTCTCCTCGTCGCGTGGATTCTCACCCACCACGTCAGCATCCTGATGGCGATCATCCTGACTGCGATGCCCGTGGCGTACCTGTCGATTCGGGCCCGGCACGACCCGGAAATGGCGTACCGAAGTAACACGATGCTGCTTTTCGCCACGCTCTGTCTGATGTTCGGCGTCTACTGGGCCGTCGTCACGACGAAATTCAGCGAAATCCTCGTGTGGGTGTTCTTCAGTAGCGCCTCGGCAGACGGTATTCCAGCGGTCTCCTACATCGCTCAGTCGTACGCTTCGGTTCCGGAACTCCTCGAGCGTTCGCTTCCGTTCTTCGTCGACAGCCTCCACTACGCGTTCCTCATGGCGGTGGGCGGCGTCGGCGCGTGGGTGCTTCTCCGTTCGAGGCAGTTGTCCGACCCGCGCTGGAAGGTAGTCGTTCTCGGGGCGGTACCGGCCACGCTACTGTACTTTCCCAACCCCGCGTGGGTTCCGTTAGAAGGGCTGGCCGAGTTCAACCGGTGGCGGCTGATGGTCCTCCCGTTCGTCGTCCTCCTCCCGGCAGTCGGTATTAGACACGTCATCAAGAGCGGAAGGACGGGCAGTCTTCGGACGGCGGCCGTGGTCGGTTTCGCTCTCGTTCTCGTCTTCACCACGGTTGCGAGCGGTCTCACGCATCCGGGACTCACCGACCTCGCGGGCATCCAGAAGGGACCCCAGGAGTATCTCTCCGGAGAGGAGATGGCTACGACCGAGTTCGTGTACGGGCACATGGCGGAGCAGCAACGGGCGACCAGTCGGTCGGACATGTACGTCTACCTCCGACAGTACACGTGGGCGCTCGACAAGGGGTTCGACGAGAGCCAGTTCGACCGCCTCGAAGCCAGTCACCGGAGCAAACGGATACTGTCCGGCTCCGACCTCACCGTCATGTCAGTCGATGCGTTCCGAAAGCAGGGGATCAAAGTCGACGTCACCGAGATCCAATCCGGGTTATACAGCGGGGACGTCAAAGTGACCGAAACGGTCTCTGCCGACGACTACCGATGGAACCGACACGCCGGTGACGTGGTCTACTCCAACGGAGACGTCGTCGTCCAACGGAGTTCGTCCGGCAGTAAAAACAGCTCTGTAGCGTAAGCGGCCGACTTAGCGGAACCGGCACGGACCTTACCGCCCGGTCTCGGCGTCGATGGAACGGCGTGACGTCAAAACAATTAAGAATCGAACCAAAGAGGTGTATCCATGAAGGTCTTGTTCCTCCCGGACTTCACCGACGGGAATCCGTATCAGAGACGGCTCTCGGAGGGGTTGTCCGCCGAGGACGTGGACGTCACGCTGGCGAGCGGGTACCCGCTCTCGACGCTTCGGACCGCCCTCAAGACCCGACCAGATATCGTTCACGTACATTGGATCGCTCCGTTTCTCGTCGGGGATAGCATCCTCGCGAGTCTTCTGAAGTCGGTCGTCTTCGTTCTCTCGACGCTCCTCGCGAAGTTGCTCGGGGTCCGAGTCGTCTGGACCGTCCACAACCTACTCGAACACGAACGCCGTCGCCCGCGGTTCGAACTGTTTTGGCGACGCCTCTACGCTCGCTTGGCCGACGAAATCATCGTTCACTGCGAGGCAGCCCGCGACTCGGTCGTCGAACAGTACCGACTGCCGACGGACTCCCGAGTACACGTCATTCCGCACGGACACTACTGCTCGGCTCACGAGAATACGGTGAGTCGTGGCGAGGCGCGCGAGCGTCTCGGAGTAGAGCGCGATTCGACCGTCTTCCTTTACTTGGGACAGATCCGTCCCTACAAACAGATTCCCCGTCTCGTCGACACCGTCCGGTCGCTCGAATCGCCGGACGTCAGACTCCTCGTCGCGGGGAAGCCGACGGACGAGTCCCTCGCGCGAGCCATCGAAGCCAGCGCCGAGGGAGACTCTCGAATCGCGACCGAACTCTCCTATATCCCCGAGGAGGAGGTCCAGACCTACTTCAACGCGGCGGACGCGGTCGTACTCCCCTACCGGGACATCCTCACGTCGGGGAGCGCGGTCCTCAGCATGTCTTTCGGGAAACCGGTTGTCGGACCGCGTACGGGCTGTCTCCCGGAACTACTGCGCACACAACCGGAGTTACTCTACGACCCAGACAGCGAATCGCTCGACGCTGCGTTGGTGCGAGCGCTCGACGCCGACCTCGACCTCATCGGTGACCGAAACTACGAGCGCGTGACGGAACTCGACTGGGGGGGAATCGCCGCTCGGACGCGAGACGCGTATCAACGGACGCGAACGTGAGAACCGTGACCGCACAGGGAATTCGACCCAAACGTGTTAATATCATGACCACTGTGGCTTGACCATGGAGAAGACGATAGTCATCGGACTCGACGGCGGGAACTGGCCGCTGATCCGAGACTGGATGGCCGAGGGACGACTCCCGAACCTACAGACGCTCCACGACGAGGGGGCGTCCGGCGTCTCGCGGAGCCACCTGCCGCCGGTCACCTGTCCGAACTGGAAGTGTTACGCCTCCGGGAAGAACCCGGGGCAACTGGGCGTCTACTGGTGGGAGCGAATCGACACGGAGAACCGGACGATGCATCTCCCCGATTCCACCGACTTCCGGAGCTCCGAAATCTGGGACTACGTCAACGACGCCGGCGGGCGGGCTGGCGTGGTCAACCTGCCGATGTCGTACCCACCCCGAGAGATAGACGGCGTCATGGTGGCCGGCGGGCCGCGGTCGCGGGAACGGCGCTACACGAAACCGGAGGAACTCCAGAGCGAACTGGAAGACCGGTTCGACTACCGGGTCCACCCCGAGAACGTCCTCACGTCGAACGAGGACTCCGAACGGGAGGTCGAGATGGTCCACGACCTCCTCCGGACGAGGCTCCGCACCGCCCGGGCTCTCTTCGAGGAACGTGACCTCAGTTTCCTACACGTCACGCTGTTTCACCTGAACGTCCTCCAACACTACTTCTGGGACGGGCCGGAGACGCGCCGCGCGTGGGAGATAGTCGACGAGGAACTGGAACCGTTCGTCGAGGGCGACTACAACCTCGTCCTCATGTCGGACCACGGCTGTACCGGGATTCACACGGTCTTCTACGTGAACCGCTGGCTGGAGGAGCGCGGCTACCTCCAGACCAAATCGAGTCTCTCGTCTCGGCTGTTCGACGTCGGCATCACTCAGGAACGCGTGGCGTCGATGGTGCGGTCGATGGGTCTCGAATCCTACGTGAGGCCGTTCATCCCCCGGACGATCATCGAACGGTTCCCCAGCGATGAGGGCGTCGTCCGCGAGGAGAAACTGGAGATGGTGGACTGGGAAGAGACCAAAGCGATCGGTAGCGGTCAGGGACTGGTCTACATAGTCGCCGACGACCCCGAGGAACGCGAGCGGATATTCGAGTCGCTGAAGCGGGATTTAGAGGCCGAGACGGCGCTGGACGGCGGACCGCTCGTTCGCGCCGTCTACAGACCGGACGAGGTGTACAGCGGCGAGTATCTCGACCGAGCGCCCGACCTCGTGTTCGACCAGACGCCCGGCGTCCACACCGGCGAAGCGATGGGAGAGGGTCCGGTCCGGACCGAACCGTCGAACTGGCGCGGCGAGAACGTCCCCGAGGGGATGGTCCTGTTCCACGGTACGGACGTGCGACCGACCGAACTCGACCCGATTCGGATAACCGACATCGCGCCGACCGTCCTGCACTGGTTGGGCCTCGACGTCCCGTCGGACATGGACGGGTCCGTCGTCACGGAGGCGTTCGAAGAGGGGAGCGACCCGGCGACGCGTTCGGTGAGAACTCGACGCCCGCTCGACGCCTCTACGGAGCGGCGACAGTCGAGCGACGACGGACTGAGCGACGAGGCGCAGAACCGGCTCGAAGATATCGGCTATCTAGAATAATGGCTGACGGAGCCGAGAGCGCCGGTCCGACGCCTCGGCCACCGTGCAACAGTTTCGCGGTCGTTTCCGGTAGCGCCCGCCGCACTCAGACACCGTGTCGCGAATCGGGCGCGTCGAGAGACGCTCGGAGGAGCGGCCGTTAGACTCCGCCGTAGCCTAACTCCCCGTATTTCTGCTGTCCGTAGTCGTCAGACGTCGGCGTGGGCGTCGGTGTCGGCGTCGGTGTCGGCGTGGGTGTCGGCGTCGGAGTCGGAGTCGGCGTCGGCGTGGCCGTCGACGTCTCACCGTTCGTAACGCTCACCGTGTACGCTCCCGTCCCACCGTTGATGTCGACGATCTCTGCGAAGTAGGTCCCCGAGGTGTCGGCGTTCGCGGTGACGGCACCCGGAGTGGCGCTTCCCGCGTACACCATATCGAGGAAGCTCCCTTCGCTGTCGTACAGAAGCGCTCCGACGATTCCGTCACCGCTCTCGCGAGAGAGGTGAAGTGCGAGTTCGTCGCCCGCGCTGGCGTCGAAGGCGAACCAGTCCGCGTCGCCCGCCGTCAGTTCCGCCGTCGTCTCCGTCCCGAGCGAAATCTTCGTCGCGTTCGCCCGGGAGTCGTTCGGTTCGGCTTCGGTCGCCGAACTCAACGAGTCGACCGACCCGGCCGAACTCACCGCGACGGCCTCCCGAGCGACGAGTGCGACGCCCCCGTACCCGAACGCTTCGACCGCTTCCGTCACCACTGGCTCGGCCGACGACTCCTTGCCGGTACACCCCGCGAGGCCGGTGACGACTGTCCCTGCGAGTGCTAGATAGGACCGACGGCCGACCCGAATACTGCCTTCCCCCTCCCCGTCTGTGCTGTCTTGCTCTTCCATGTTCCCGAACAGGAATGGTAGTATGATGCGTCTTTCAGCAATTCCTATAGTATGTCAAGCAGAAGTTCACGATACTGATAGGGTACGGAGAGCCCTCGGCGTATCTCGCCGTCCGCAGCGTTCGACAGAACAGAGGTGGGGGCGCGTCGGTCGGACCGGCTACAGGCTCTCGTCGATGTGGTCGGCCGCCTTGAGCGCGAGCGCCGCGATGGTTAGCGTCGGGTTCATCGCGCCGCCGGTCACGAAGACGCTACCCGACGCGATGTACAGATTCCGTAGGTCGTGCGTCCGAAGCGTCGGTCGGACGACGCTCTCTGCGGGGTCGTCACCCATTCGCGTCGTCCCCATCTTGTGCGAGGCGGGTCTCGGAGACGAGAGATCGCTCTCGTGTGTGATCTCTGCGTCCATCTCGTCCATGACTCGGTGTTGTATCTCCCGGGCGTGTTCCATCGTCTCGCGGGCGTGCGAACCGATGTTCCACGAGACGTTCGGGGCCGGATTTCCGAACTGGTCGGTGCGGGACTCGTCGAGAACGACTCTGTTCTTTTCGCGCGGGAGCAGTTCCGGATTCGCAAACAGGCCGACCCGCTGGTTCGGGACGTCGTCTCGCATCTCTTCGAGCGCTTCGTCTCCCCACGAGTCGCCCGTAAAGAGGTCGGTAAGGTCTCCGCGAGTGCTCTCGTCCCCGCCTCTGAGTGCGCGGGTAGCGGCGGTCATCGGGTTGACGTTCTCGAAGACGAACTTGATGCTCCCGGGCGACGGGTCGTCGTGGTCGTAGAACTGGTGCGTCTCACTCGTGTGATAGCCGATGGGATTTTGATTCGTCGGCTGGTCCAGCACGCCCCCTATCGACACGATAGGCTGGTCCATGAAGTATCGACCGACAGCGCCGCTGGAGTTCGCCAGTCCGTCCGGATAGGCGTCGGACTTCGAGAGCAGAAGTAGCCGCGGAATCTCGACCGCGCCACAGGCCAGCACGAATCGATCGGCGGTCTGTCGACGTCGCGTTCCGTCCGGGGTGGCGTAGACGGCAGCCTCGACGTGTTCGCCGGTATCGTCGTGTTCGAGTCGTTGGACGGGCACTCGGTCGATGACGCGCGCTCCCTCCGACTCCGCCTTCCGGACGTGGACGTCGGCGCTGTACTTCGCGCCGGACGGGCAGACGGGAATACACGTACTGTAGCCGACGCACCCGCTGCGACCGTCGTACGCCTCGGAGTTGCGGGCCTGCGGAATCGAATGCATCGTGATGCCGAGTTCGTCGCAGGCTTCGGCGAACAGCGAGTCCGAGTAACTCGGAGGGAACGCCTCCATCGGGAACGGTTCGTCCCGCGGCGGTTCGAACGGGTTGTCTTCACTGCCGGCGACTCCCAGTTCCCGTTCTGCTCGGGCGTAGTACGGTCGAAGGTCGTCGTAACCGATGGGCCAATCGGACGCGAGACCGTACCGCGTGTTCATCTCGAAGTCCTTCTCGTGCAGTCGAGGCACGATTCCGAGCCAGTGAAGCGTCGTCCCGCCGACGCCTTTCACGCGCGTCTTGTTGAGTCCGTAGAACGTCTCGCCCGAGGAGGTGTACCGGTCGCGCTCACCGCCGACGTCCCACACGTCCTCGATACTTCCCTCCGGTCGAATCGTCTCCTCCATCTGCTGGAGGCGGTCCGACCGTTCGAATCGCGGTCCCGCTTCGAGGATGACCACGTCGTGACCCCGACTCGCCAGGGAGTAGGCGACCAGCGCACCGGCGGGTCCGGAACCGACGACGCAGACGTCGGGATTCTCGGACGGCGTTCGGTCCTGCCCGTCAGTCGCCTGCGTCATCGTTCCACCGACGCGGACTCGGAGGGCGGGTTCTGGTACGATTCGTATCCCCCGGGGTGACCCACGGGGTTGTCGATGCCGACCAGAGTGCTTCCGCGGGGAGAGGTGTAGAGTCCGTACAGTAGTTGGTTGACCACGTAGTAACGGATCCGCTCGGAGAGCACTCCCTCCGGGTCGGAGCCGGTCCGGTCGACGCCCATCGACCGGAGCAGTGCGTCTCGCTGCGTCTCCGAGAGAGCGGAGAACGGACGCCCCCGCTCTCGTCGGGCGTGCGCGTCGAGCGATCGAACGGTGCGAAGGACGGCCTGCGTCCGCGGTCCGGGAAGTCCGCCGACGTAGTTCTCGACGAACTCGCCGGTCGGGGTCACCTCCGACGGATAGACGACGTCGGCGACAGCGACGAGAGTACGTACGTCGTCGCTTGCCATCTGCCCTCCGTTCGAGGCACCGGCGTCGTCGAGGGACATCCGAGAGATACCGATTCCCAGCCCACCACCGGCGAGAAGAGCACTAAGCGCGTCTCGTCGTGTCAACATCATGGCGAGTAATTCGGACACGCGGCATTAGGTTTAACGCCGATAGTGGGTCCAGACACTACCCGGCTTGGAATCGAGACGACGGCACCGACTGTCGCTACTGCGGTCGAACGGCGTTCCAACGATAGAGCATCGCGACGAGGAGTACCAGACACGCTGCACCGCCCGCCGCCAAGACAGTCGTGCCGCCCCGTCCGAACAGCCACGTCTCTTTGAATACGGTCAGCGCACCGAGGCCACGGAGGCGAAAGTGGAACCTCGGGACGAGCTCGACGGTTTGAAATCCGATACTGACGGTGCTCCCGACGAGAAACCACGCGAACGGAACCGCCAGAATTTCGAACCGGAACGCCCGGGTGGGACGCTCTGTCAGTTCGATAAGGGGCTGGACGCGCCTGAGAGAGGCGAGGAGTCCGTCCGTACCGGAGAGTCGCTCGAACGCTACGTACACCGCTCCACCGAGCGTCAGAGTAGAGAACAGTGCATCGACCGTGAAGAAGGCGAACGCCGGGAAGAACCGACCCCGCCCGGCCAGTTCGAGTCCCCACGTGGTGAGCGTGGCCGCCCAGAGCGATGCCGTCGCCGCGACGATAGCGAAGTGGAGGTACCTTCCCGCCGCGGTGTCACCGGAGTACGCAGAGCGGGCGCCGTGCCAGAAGACAACGACGAGCGCTCCGAGAAGCAGATAGCCAGCCGTCTCCCAGAGAGCGAAGACGCCGTAGACGAACTGGTAACAGAGGTAGCCGACGATTGTACCGACGACTGCGGCGGGGCCAGCGACGACGGCGCCCGCCGCGACGAGTCCCGGGAGCGGCTGGAACGTGAACGGCCCGACGGACGCCCACGTCACGCCGAACAGTTCCAACAGAACCAGCGTGAGCGCGCTCACCGCCGAGCCGACGACGACCGTTCCCACGATAGCTCTGAAAGAGACCGCCGAGTGTGCCGAGAGCGCCTCGTGACTCTCTGCCATCACTACGAGGGGTTCGACGGATAGGGTGATAGACATTTCGATGGGGAGGACGCTGGACCGAACGACACCGCATCGACGGAGTACGCTCGAAATCTCTCTCGGACGTACCAATGATATGTGTGGGAGTGAAAAGAGAGACTGATGCCCCTCTCTCGTCGTCAGTTCGGCGCGCTGGTTGCCCTCTCCGGCATGTCTCTAACAGCGGGTTGTTTCGGCCAGTCGGAGGAGTTAACGATTCAGTTAGAGGCGAACGACGTCGTGGTCACCACCGCAACGGGGAAAGTCCGCACCGTCAGCGCCGCGCCGACCGTCGCCCTCCAGTGGAGCGAAGTGAGGCCTACCAGTGTTGATCTCACCTGGTTCGTGAAGGGTCCTCGCGGTTCCCCGTGGACGCGTGTCGGGTCGGCTGCACGTGCGATCGACGAGTCTGAGAACGAGATGGTCGTGTCACAATCTCGGTTCGACCTGTTCGATAGAGAGACGCAGACGTCCCTCCCGTCTGCGAGTTCGTTCGACGTCGAACCGAAACGTGGGCGGGCCACGAAGACGGGCCGTATACTGCTTCACGCCGCTTTGCACGACGCAGAAGGGAACGTCCTCGCAGAGAACGACGCGAGCGCGTCCTTCGATGTAACGGTTACCCGTGACCCCTCTGTGAAATCCTCGTCGAACCGGACGCAGACCGAGAACGCGGGCGTCGAGAGCGACGCGGTGTCTGCGAACCTCAGAGCCGTTCCGATGAACGAAGGCGTTAGCGTTAGCGGCCTGACCCCGATACAACGGCTCTCGTTCGACGACCAACCGAAGTTCGGCGGAGCCTTCGATCCACAATCGAACTGGTCGTACGCCGACCTCCAACCGAAGGAACATCTCGAACTCGTCTCTGATGACCGCGCCCACCGTGGGCAGTCCTTACGTGTCGCGTTAGACGAGGGGAACCACAAGGGCTGTATCGCGGATTTCCAGTTCTCAGATACTGTCGGACATAGCCTCGAACGCGCTCACGCCCGGTACTACGTTCGATTCTCGGACGAGTTCGAGGTGATCGAAGCGGGGGGGAAACTCCCCGGATTCGGCGGGAAGTACGGATGTGGCTCCGGAGGAGACGGCCCGTGCGACGGGACTGACGGTTGGTCCGCCAGGGGCGGTTTCGACCGGCCCGAACGCCATGGGTTCGACGAAGACGAGGGCAAAATTCAGCTCGCGTACTACCTCTATCACGCGGACATGGAAGACAAGTACGGGAACAAAGACCCGTGGGGAGTCAACGACAACGCAGGCGCGATCGAACGGGGGAAGTGGTACCGACTGGACTGTTACGTCGAGATGAACACGCCGGGGAAGAACGACGGTATCCTCCGCGGGTGGGTCGACGGAACGTTGGCCTACGACCGGACCGAACTGAAGTTTAGGGCCGAGGGATACGAGAATATCGGTGTCAAAAGTTGGTTGCACGAGGTGTACTACGGCGGCGGGTGGCCGTCCCCGCGGGACCAGGCCGTATTCATCGACGGAGTCGAGATGTTCGACCGTCCATTACTCGATGCTGAGGGGGAGCGTAGTTAGACCTAGTTCCGGAACATCAGAAAACGCCTCGGATACATATTCGAGTTGACAATGTCGAGGTAGTTCCGTACCTCCCGGTCTCTTTTCTCTCAATCGGTTTCACGGGCGCTCGTGGCGACGATATCGACGAACAGTCTAGCTGCATAGTGAGTATTCTGTTGACAAACTCTATATTTACTTATAATTGATATGTGCGTGTAGGGGTGAGGTTGTGCTGAATGACTTTAAATCACGACTACGGGACGCCAGCAGAAGGGACAACTGACTGGCACGTCCCGCTGAACGAAAACTTCGCGTCGATAGATGCTGACGTCGAAGTCCGCGATACGGAGGATGCCTTGTCCCAATACGCGCCGAACGAAGGGGCGAAGTTCTTCGCGGTGGACACGGGACGGAGATATCTCGGAAACGGAACCGACTGGGTCGATATCCCCTCGCACTCGCCATCCGAGACTACCCTTCCACGGGAGACGGAAGACCCCGCTGACGCGCCCGTCGGTGCGCTGTGGTACCGAACGGACGTCGACGAGGTGCGCGCGCGCCTCGACTCCGGCGTCGTCACACTCGCCGGCGGACCGGCCCCGAAAACGAACGACGCCAAGACGCACGTCACGTTCGACGGCGACGCGTGGCGCAGCGCTTTCACGGGTATCAAGGACGACCACAACGACACCGTGTCTGCGCCGTCGCAGTCGGGGCGTGCCCTCCGCGTCCAACTCTACGAGGGCGAACGCACCGGAGCGAACATGCACTTTCGCTTCGCCGACAACTGGAGCCGACGGCCCGACACCGTCCACGCGAGATACTGGTTGTATCTCGGCGAGAACTGGGGCCTCGGAACGCACGATAAGCCGTGGGACGTGAACGGGGGCAAGTTGCCCGGATTCGCCGACCTCACGCACGGGTCGGCCCACGGCGGCGGGAGCGTCGATGATTCGTGGTCGACGCGGGGGTCGTTCCGGCCGCCCAAGAGCGGAGGCGACACTCGGTTAGGATGGTACAGCTACCTGCCGGGGAAAGATGGCGGCTACGGCAGTTCCGACGACTGGAACGAGAACGGGGAGATTCGATTCGGGCAGTGGTACCGCATCGACCAGTACGTCGAGGTAAACGACGTCGGAAGCTCGAACGGCGTGTTGCGGGCGTGGGTGGACGGAAAACTCGCTTACGAAGACACGTCGGTGCGCTTCCGAACGATGGACAGCGTCGCCGTCGGTGAATGGTGGCTGGACGTGTTCATGGGCGGCGGCTGGACGCCTGGTAACGATATGGCGCTGTACATCGACGACGTACAACTCTGGGAGAATCAGCAACTGTGATTCGCATCGCCTCGGACGAGAACCTCGAACAGGGGCCGCGTGAGGATGCCCACCAGGAGTCCACGACGGATATGGGTCTCGCGGAGACGGGGGTTGACGAGGAGAGCACCGACCGGGACGGGAAGCCGTCCCCAGCGAACAACAGGGCGTACTTCGACGAGAAACGGGTCTCGGACGAACGAATAGACGAGAACATCTGACTATACGAACCAATGACCGACAATCACAACTACAGCCTGCCTGAAAAGGGAGCGACCGACTGGCACGTACCGCTGAACGAAAACTTCGAGAAGATCGACACCGACGTCGAAATCCGCGACGTCGAGGGGAACACCGCCGAGTATACGCCGAAAGAAGGCGCGAAGTTCCTCGCGACCGATACCGGCCGACGCTTCTTGGGCGACGGTGAGCAATGGGTGGAAGCGACGCCGCAACCCCGACAGGACTTCGCCGTCGAATCCACGACGAACGACCCGACCGACGGCGAGACGGGTCGAATCTGGTACCGATCCGACACTGACACGTTGAAAGTGCAGCTAGACAGCGGCGTCGAGTCCCTCGCCGTGGGAACTGGTGGAACGTCCGACGGGACGGATAGTTCCTCAGATACCACGGACGGTTCGACCGCCACGACGGACGGCACACATCTACTGGAGATTGTCCCCGCAGACGGTGCGTCGTGGAGTACGTACAGGATAGTCATCGACGGCGAGTTGCTGAACACCACGAATCTCAACTCGGGCGACACCGTCACGACCCAAAGCGACGGAACTGTCCTAATCGAAGGTGGCATCAAAGGTGGTAAGCGACCTGAGACGTTCGAGTTCGATGGAACGCTCGCCAGTCTCTCACTACAGGTCGACGGAAGCGCGGTTCTGGACGGACAGACCATCGACCCGAGCGACTACTGAACCGGTCGAGTAGCCCGAATTTTTCGGCGTGAAACCGTCTCCGAGGCGTGCCGACGGGCGATTCGGGACCTATCGGCGCGGCTCCGGACCGACGAAACGGAGTGGTCGTCCGCGGTAAGTATTTTAATGACAACCGTATGTATAGAATTGATGACTCAGTACGTACTCTCGATAAACCCAGGAGTGGGGGGAGCGGGTTCGCACGATCCTGCCGCGGTCCTGTTCGAGGACGGCAAGCCGGTCTTCGGTATAGAGGAAGAGCGACTCACGCGTCAGAAGCACGCGATGAACACCTTCCCCCGCCAGGCCATCGGCGCGTGTCTCGACTCGCGAGATATCTCGCTTTCCGACGTCGAGAAGGTCGTCGTCCCGTGGAAGCCGTCGCTGTTTCCGCGGATGGTCCCGAACCTGGTCCAACAGATGGTCTCCCAGGACGGACCAGTGCTCGACCGGGCGAAACACGCCGGTTGGCGGGTTAGCTCGGAACTCCGCTCGGGAGTGTTCGGCAAACGGACCGTCGAGAGCCACCTCCGAGATGTGGACCCCTCACCGCCCCCCGTCGTAACGCGCGAACACCACAAGTCGCACGCGGCGAGCGCGTTCTACCCGACGTCGTTCGACGAGGCACTCGTCGTCACGATGGACGCCCGCGGCGAACGCGACGCGACAGTCGTCTGGTGGGGCGACGAATCGGGGCTCACACGACTCAAGACGCACGACTACACGAACAGCCTCGGGTACTTCTACGGAGCGGTGACCAAGTTCCTCGGTTTCTACCCGAACAACGGAGAGGGGAAGGTGATGGGACTCGCGCCGTACGGCGAGAAGAACGAGAACATCGAGAGAGCTCTCCGAAGCCTCGTCGAGACGGGAGCGGACTACGACATCACGGAACTCTCGCAGGGCTTCGAGTACGCGACGAGCCGTCTCGAAGAACTCTTCGATCGCCCGCGAAAGCAGTCGGCCTCGGAGTTCAGCCAATGGGAGAAAGACCTCGCGTTCACCGCCCAGTCGCTGCTGGAGGAGATAGTCGCGAACATCGTCGATACGTACTGCGAACGCCTCGGGGTTGGAAACGTCGCACTCGCCGGAGGAGTGGCGCTCAACTGTAAGATGAACAAGCGCGTCATGGAGCTAGACCGCGTCGACGAGTTGTTCATCCAGCCGGTGTCGAACGACGCCGGAAGCGCACTCGGTGCGGGGATGCTCGAATACCGTCCCGAGGACGTCCCCGAAATGAGCACGGTCTACTGGGGACCGGAGTACACGACAGAACAGATCGAAGCGAAGTTAGACGTCAACAAGATAGAGTACTCGGCGCCGGACGACGTAGAGCGGATGGTCGCAGAGCGACTCGCCGACGGCGCGTTGGTCGGGTGGTTCCAAGGACAGTTGGAGATGGGCCCGCGAGCCCTCGGTAACCGCAGTATCCTCGCCGACCCCCGAACGAGAGACTCTCTCGACCGGGTCAACGAGTTCGTCAAACACCGCGAAGAGTGGCGCCCGTTCGCGCCGTCGATGCTCGAAGAAGCCATCGACGACTACCTCGAAAACCCGGAACCGTCGCCGTACATGATAAAGACGTTCGACGCGAGAGAGGAGAAGAAAGACGACGTCACCGCAGTGCTCCACCCCGCGGACGAGACGACGCGGCCCCAGACCGTCCGAGAGGACCAGAACCCCCGGTACCACCGGTTGATCTCCGAGTTCGAGGATATCACCGGCGTTCCGGTCGTCCTGAATACCTCGTTCAACGACCACGGCGAACCGATCGTGAACACGCCGTCGGAGGCCATCAAGGACTTCTTCGGGATGGGGCTCGACCTCCTCGTCCTCGGCGACCGCGTCGTGGAGAAAAAACAGATCGACCGCGGAGAGGTTCGGCGCGAAGAGGCGGCGGAACCCGCCAAGTAAACAGCGACGACGGGGTTCTCCGCTCGTGACGCGAACGAGCGTGGTCTCCGATCGAGAGGGTCGCGTCAGTCGTCACCGTTCGTCGGGTCGGTCCGCGGTTGGTCCGACCGCAACAGTCGCGCACTGCGCTGTATCTGCTCGCGGAGCGGTGGCGACGCGAGGACGAATCCGGCGTAGGCGACCACTCCGACGCAGATGACGAACGCGAGTCGGACGAGAGAGTCAACGCGGACCGTAGACTGCACGACGAGAAGCACCAGCGTCATCCCGAGAGACGACGCGAGTACCCAACCGAGGTCCGTCCACGGAATCGTAACGTCGATGAACCGAGAGAGATAGCGGACGCAGAGGAGTGCGTTGACCACGAACGAGATGCCGGTCGCCACCGCGGCCCCGGCGATGCCGTACAACTGGATGAGCGGCACGTTCAAAGCGAGATTGATGGCGATGGCGATAATCGCCGCGCGGGCGGCGAGATTCGGGTAGTCGATGGCCTGAAGCGAACGCCCGGTGATATTGTGAACTGCTTGGAATATCTTCTCGCCCATCAGGATGATGAGCACCAGCCACGCGACCGTGTACTCCGACCCGAAGACGAGTCCGAGAATCTCTCGGGAGAACAACAGCGTGCCGAAGAACGCGGGGACAACCAGAATGAGCGACGGGAGGACCGTCCGCGGAATGAGCCGCTCGATTCGGTCTCTCGCTTGGTCGGCGTCCCACCGACTGACTTGCGGGAAGATGGTCTGGGCGATCGCCGTACTCCCCAACACGGCGACTGCGCTCACCCGCCACGCGGCCTCGTACGTGCTGACGTGAGAGGTGGTCAAGAACAGGCCGATGAGAGCGACGTCCATCCAACTGTAGAAGTATCCGCTTATCGCCGAAACGAAGTTGTAGCGAGAGTAGGAAACGAGCGAGTGCGCCTCGCCGAACGTCGGGCGGAGAAACGGCGTCGACCGGCGGTACATCCCCCACAGAAATGAGACCGCGTAGCCAGCGATCAGTCCGAATATCAGGCCGCGAACTCCGTATCCCTGCTCGACGAGAACGTATCCGGCGACTAACCAGACGATTTTCTGAGCGAGGCGGATGCCCGCCGTCTCGCCCACGCGCAACTCGCCGCTGAGAACGTCGATGCCGAGCTGAAACAGTTCGTAGCCGACGATGGCGACTGCGAGCCACACCGCGATGGTCTCGCCGACGTACCCGTTTATCCAGGGACGAGCTACGAGGATGGCGGTCACGACGATGGAGAGCGGGACGGCTTTCAACAGGACCGCCGTCGTCAGCATCTGACCGGGGTTCGAGCCCTCGCTTATCCGCTTTTGCAACGCGCCGCGGATACCGAAGTCGGCGGGGATGAATAGCATGCCTAAGAGCGCCTCGAAGAGGAAGAAGACGCCGAGTTCCGCCGGCGGGAGCAACCGCGCGAAGAGGGCTACGCCGCCGAACGTTATCGCCGCGCTTCCGCCGCTCGCGACCGCGAGTTTGACGCTCGATTTTGCGAGATTCATGTGGACACGTCCCTCGAGAGAGGCATCGACCGTACGGTCACTCGTGTAACCGTCCGAACACGTACGGGTTACCATTCAGGTCAGACTTAGTTCTACTGATGCGGAAACGGGCGAACAGCCGTGTGACTGTTGGTCGAAGAGGGGGCCATTATTTATTGATTCGGCGTCGTATCTACCGACGAGGAGTTCTCTGAGCACCATGTGGCCATCATCTCACTTAGCGATCGGTTACCTCCTGTATACGAGCTACTCGCACGCCCGCCTCCGACGGTCCCCGAGCGAGTTCGCGGCGGTGCTCGTCCTTCTTGGAACGCAGCTTCCGGACCTCATCGACAAACCGCTCGCGTTGGTCGGTGTCCTGCCGAGCGGACGAGCGTTGGGTCACTCGTTGCTGTTCGGACTCCCGGTAATCGCGATAGTCGGCGCGGTCGTCTACCGACGGCGGGGCGAGATAACCCCCTCCGTCGCGTTCGGCGTGAGTTACCTCTCGGCGCTGTTCTTCGACGGAGCACAGCAGTTCATCCAGGGGGCGCTCGTCACCGATATTCGCGAAGTGTCGTTTTGGATCTGGCCGCTGACACCCCCCGCCGAGCGGATAGTCGAGCGACTGACCGTGACTCCGACGGTCGAATACGTCGTCGCCAACAAGGCGTCGTGGACCGCGGCCAATCTCCCCACGGGGGAGGACCTAAAGACGCTAATTCGGCTGTTCGAGGTGACGGTCACAGCGGTCGCAATCGGTGTGTGGCTCTTCGATGGAGCGCCCGGATTGAGGACGTTTCGCGAGACGGTATCGTGGGCGCGGGGAACGATCGGAGGCGACGAAGGGAAGTAGTCTGTCGGTCGGAGACGAGACACTGACAGTCAGCGACGGTGACGCCAGCCGACGAGACAGTCGTTACTGGAGGTAGCCGAGGTTCCTGAGGTGGGCTTCCGCCTTCGAATCCAGCTCTTCTTTGTCCTTGCGCTCGTATTGGTCTCCTGTAGACTTCTCGGCGACGATGCGCTTTCGCGGTCCGTTCTCGTGGGCGTGCCACGGGACTTTGACCAGTTCCTCGCAGTATATCCCGGTCGGATGGCCGTACTCTTTGAACGGAACGGGGAAGACTCGGTCGCCGATGAGTTGGCCGTGGTCCGCCGTGACCACCGACCGGCCCGGAAGTGCGTGGAGGAGTTCTTCGACGCTCGGCATGGCGAGTCTGAGATTCTCCATGTACGCGCGCCACAGGTCGTCGTCGGATGCGTCGAGTCCACGCTGCCGCATCTTGCGCCAGACGAGTTCGTCATCGAACTGTTCGGATCCGAACTCGCCGATAAACGGGATGTGGGGCTGGATGAAGTGGACGACGAGTCGCTTCTGGGGGTACTCCTGTTGAATCTCCTGCACGCGCTTTGCCATCCGCTCGGGACGGACGCCCCACTCGCCGACGTCGATAGCGTCCTCCCAGACGTCGACGACGGCGTGCAGGTTGTGGTCTATCTCGTCGTTGAGCACCATGAGCCGATAGAGCATCGACGTCGCCGTGATGTAGACCGTATCGGAGAGGTCGCGTTCGGTCAAGTTGGCCCTCAGAAACTCGATGGTGCTCGCGCCTCTCGAATAGCGGTGACCGAACGTGCCCGGAAGTTCGAACTCGGGGAGGACCCGTTCGAACGCGTCGTGTCGACACGCGTCGAGGATGAGGAGGTTGTCCCAATCCTCGTCGAAGACGTTCGGAGCGTCGGTGTTGTAGTCTCTCGTTCTCCCTCTGGTGTAGTAGAGTCGATTGAGTTCTCGAAGAGCTAATGTAGGATCATCACGCACCTCTCTTAAGTTCGACAGCGAATACGTCATGTAGTCTCTTCTGGGATGTCTGCCAGTAGACAAAAGATTTTGGTTAGTGAGGTTTCAATTTGGAGTACAAACGATGCGTCCCCAGATAGACACAGGATCAGAGAACCAGACTACCGCGGCGGTTCAGAAAGATGACGTATGACGGCGAACCGGAGGCGAAATCGAGCAGGCGGGGATTCCTCGCCGGGTCCAGCGCAGTGGGCATCATCGGGCTCCTCTCGGGATGTAGCTCTATGACGCAACTGACGTCGGGAAATCAAGCGTCGGAGACGGATTCCGAGACCGTCGACGGGTTCGAGAAGTTCGGAAACCGCTGGGTCACGTTCGGCGAGGAGAGCGACTGGGGCCTCCGGTACAACTCCAGCACCAACGAACTCGAGGTCGTTCACAAACCCTTCGGAGCGAACCCGCGACGGAACATCCGCATCGAAGCCGACGAGAACGGCGACAAAGGAGATGTCTACGTCGACGACTCCCTCATCGTCAAGAACGAAGTCGAAGTCTCCGATGGGACAGTTCAGGACCCCTCTTATAACTTCGTCAACCAGAACGATACGGGGCTCTGGCGAGAGGACGGCGGAATCCTGGGCGTCTCGACGGCGGGCGAACCGACAGCGCTGTTCGACAACGGGACGACCCGCGTGGAGGGCGACGTGACGACGACCGGCGAGGTACCCCAGACCGTCTGGGACGGCGCTTCGGGTCACGCACCGAATCTCCCCGCGACGACGGCGACGGCGAGCGGTGACGGGTCGAAAACGACGTTCTCGCTGTCCCATCCCCTCGATACGGCCCCGAGAGTCGCGACGGTGACTCCGTCCTCGGCGGACGCCGCGGGCACGTTCTGGGTGAGCGATAAGACCGACGCGGCCGTCGAGGTGACCTACGGTTCTCCCCCGCCCTCCGGGTCGGAGAACCTCACCTTCGACCTCGTCGTCTCGTTGTGAAACGCTCGTGGCGCGACTGACCGGTCGGTGCGTCCGCACCGGCGCGGCGTGGCGGTCAGTTCCGTCTCGAATCGGACGGTCGCTCTATCTCCTCTAGCACGCGTGCGGCGTTCTCGAGCGCCGTCTGCGCCGTCTCCTCAGAACTCGTCTGCAGCGAGAAGGCGGCGCGCTCGTACGCCTCGGTCAACTGCTGGAGAGCGTTCGCGTTCTCGGCGGCGAGACGCGCCCTGTAGAACTGGACTAGCTCCCAGTGCGTCATCGGAGAGTCGCGGTCGAGGCGGTCCGAGAGCCGACTCCGTACCGCTTCGTACCCCGCGAGGACGGCCGCATCGGTGTCGCCGTTCGACAGGCGTTCGCGGGCGGTCGCCAAGAGCGACGCGTCGTCTCTGCTCGTCTGCGCGGGAACGGGGTCGGGGTCGGGGGTCTCGGGAGAGACCACCTCTCCGCCGTCCGAGTCGCCGTCGCCGAGTAGTCTCCGGAGCCACGACTCCGGCGCGAACCATCTCGCGACCAGGTATCCGAGAACGAGTATTCCGAGGATTGCCAGTACGACGGCCGCCAGGGGAAGAAACCGAGTCACGCCCTGAGAAGCGTCTTGGGCGCGTTCGGGTGGCGCTCCCGTCAGCCGAGCGAACAACGAGTCGATCTGATCGCTGATGAGTCCTCCGAGGCCTCCCGACTCCCCGGATGCCGTCGGCGAGAGTACGACCCGACCGCTCGCAGATTCGAGGTTCTCCCCCGCGCCTGCGTACGTCGCCGTGACCACTGCGGTATCCGAGGCGGTCACGGAAGAGGGGAGGTCGACGTCCGCCGAGAAGCGGCCGTCCGGTCCCGTCTCGACCTGTCCGACGGTCGAACCGTTGACGGATATCTCCACCTCGCGCCCGGCGACGAAACCGACCTCCGTCTCCAGTTGCCCCTCTATATGGGCGACGCGTCCGCCGGTTCGGTTGCCGTCGAGAGTGAGCCTCGTCGCCATCGACTCGACTCGAACCGGCGCGGACGCGTTATCCGCAGAGAGTGCGCGTCCCGCGAACGGTAGTTCCGCGACGGTTCGGGCGTCACCCGCGGAGACGTTCACCGGGACGGAAGTGGTGAGCGAGTACCCGCCCGTCTCGTTCGTTCGGACGGTTCCCAGACGCGCGCCACCGAGAGAGACCGCGACCGGAACGTCGTCGACTCCCCGTCCGGCGGCTTCGACGCGCCCCGAGACGGTGAGAGTGTCGTTGAACCTGACCGTCGAAGGGCGGTTAGTCACGGTCACCGTCCCCTCGACTCCGGTCACGTCGACGCTGATTCGGTCTCTCGACCCGCCGTACAGCGAGGCGTTCGTCGGGACGTACGTCACGTTCCACTCCGACGGGCCGACGAGTTCGGTCGTGGGTCGGTACTCGAACGAGAACCGCCCTCGGGCATCCGTCTGAGTCGCCACGGTTCCGTTTCCGACGTCGAACGTCGCCCGTCGGTTGGACACCGGCGTCCCGTTCTCGCTCAGCAACTGCCCTTCGACGACGAGCGGTGAACTGAACGAGCCGTCCGGTTCGGTCGCCTCGGCGGAGAGGGTGGTCGCGACGAGTTCCGCATCGCGAATCGCCGAGGCCGTCGTAGCGGTATCGTTCTCTATCTCGACGACCGCATCGCTGGCCTCCGACAGGTTACCGCTGGTCTCGTTGGAGAACGCGTCGTAGTTGCTCGTGGCGCGGTTCCCGGTTTGGTTTATCCTGCGACTCTGTTCCACGAGCCGGTGTGCGAGTTCGCGGGCCCGTCGGGAGTTGCCCTCCGCCTTCGCCTCTTCGTACTCGTCTTCGAGTTCGCGGAACGTCTCTACCTGCTCGGCGAATCTCTTTGCGTTCTGTCGCGTTTGGCTGAGGGTCTCGTCGGTTCTCTCGGTGGACGTGTCGCCGGATTGTCTCTGTACTTCGACGTACCGACCCGCCCACTCCGGGTAGTCTCGGTCGAGTCGGCGACAGGCGTAGGAGCTACCGTTTCGCACCTGTTCGGTGCAGTCGAGGACTGCCCCCGACATCCGATTGGCGAGCCACCTCTCTACGTCTTCGAGGTCGTCCGAACCGCTCGCGTTCCGCGGATTCTCGTGGACGACGGTCGAGTTGTTCCCCTGAGCCGTCTGCTCCGGGCGTTCCGTGGTCTGCTGCGGAAACACCCCACGGTCGCCGTCTGACCCGGCGACCGACGCGGCACCGGCGGGAACCACAGCGTAGACGAGTGAGAGTACCACTAACAGACAGACGGAGATCGCTACGACGCGTCCCTGTACTCGATCCCGGGGCACGACAGTATCATATCGAGTGACAGATTTAACTTATTCTTTCTCCTATCCTGAACGTCTCCGCCACCGTTCGTCCCGACTGCGTCCACCTGTCAGCCGTACCAACAATATTTACGTCACCCAGCAGAGTACTATTCACAGAATGCGCGCCACGACCCGATTTTGGGGCAGCGTCGCCCTCGGGGGGACGTTGACCGCTCTCGCACTCCTCCTCGACCGGCCGGTGTCGCTCGTGGGCGCCGCGGGCATCGGTGCGTGGCTCCTCGCGCGCCAGTCTCGGTTCGATAGGCGGACGCGACGGACGATGAACGACCTCTCGGTCTCTCAGACGAGTTCGCGCGAGCGTGTCGTGAAGGACGAACCGTTCGCGGTGACGGTGGAAGCCGCGCTCGACCGTCCATCACCGCTCGACGTGGAGATTCGATGTGACCCGGCTGTCAGCGTCTCCGGCGTCTCCGACGACGAACGGCGGTGCGAACTGTCGCGCGGCGAACGGAGCGCCACGACGACGATGACGGCGTCCGGAACCGTCGCCGGTCGGGTCACGTTCGGCCGCCCCGAAATACGACTGACCGACCCGTCCGGCCTGTTTTCGAAGTCGCTCGTCGCGGGTGAACCGGTCGAGGTCCACATCGAGCCCCGTACGCCGAGGCAGTTGCACGTCGGGGCGGGCGGAGAGCAACTGACGATAGGGTACGGCGAACGCGACACCATCCACATCGGGAGTGGCCAAGAGTCCACGGGGGTACGCGAGTACGTCCCGGGCGACGAGATGCGACACATCGACTGGAAGGCGACCGCCCGACTCAACCACCCGCACGTCCGAGAGTACGAACAGCAAACGCCGCGGCGGACTGCGCTCCTCGTCGACCATCGGGCGTCGATGGGAGTCGGCCGGCCCGGCGAACGAAAACTGGATTACGCGCGGGACCTCGCGCTCTTACTCCTCAGAGACGCCAGAGCGCACGAGGACCCGGTGAGCCTGTACACCGTCGGCGACGAGGGAGTGACCGCCCAACAGGAGTTCGGCACTGGCACCGAACACTACAACGAGTTGAGACGGCGTCTGCTCGACCTGACGCCGACTTCGAATCCCGAGGCGGCGGACGGCGACCAAGAGACCCTCACGCACACCGCGCGGGCGCGTCGGCTCGCCGACCGGTTCGCCGAGGGGACGACGCCGTTCGACCGGACGCTCCGACCGTACGTCGCAGAGCGGGACGCCTACGTCCGCCGACTGGGAACCCAACCGCTGTTCTCTACGGTTCAAGCGCACGCGGCGACACTTCGAAGCTCGACGTGGACGATACTCGTCACCGACGACTCGGACCGCGCAGGTCTGCGCGACACCGTGAAACTCGCGCGGCGGGGCGACGGGCACGTCGCGGTGTTCGTGACGCCGACGGTCCTGTTCGACGGCGCGCGGTCCGCCGACCCGAAGTCCGCGTACCGACGGTACCGGGAGTTCGAACAGTTCCGACAGAAGATCGCGAACATGGACGGCGTCACCGCGTTCGAGGTCGGACCGGGTGACAGAATAGAGGCGATTCTCAGTGTCGGTCGGAACGCAAGCGGGCGACCGACCGACGGAACGGGACGGCGTCGCGCCGGAGGTGTTCGGTAGATGTCCGCCCGCGTTCGGTCGTTGTTCGAATCGGAGACGGACGCCGGTCTCTCGTCGTGGCCGTCGACGGCGCTGGAGTGCCTCGGCGTCGGAGTCGCGGCGTCGGCGCTCGTACTCGGCGGCGGGGTGAGCGGAGTCATCGCGGCGGCGGGACTCGTCGTCGTCTGGGTCGTCCTCCCCGTCGAGTACGCGTTCGCGACGGGACAGGTCGCACTCGTCGTCGGCACCGAACCCCTGGCGTTGGGACCGTTTCTCGGGGTCGAGGCGGGGTTGGGTCTGCTCGTCGCCGGGTCGCTCTGGACGGCGGACGAGTCACCGGCGGTGAGCGCGGCTTGGCTCCTCGCGTACGTCGGCCTCGGCGGCGGCGTCTGGTACGTCGCGTCTGAAGGCAATCGACTCTGGTACGCCGCCGCGGGCCTGTGGGTCGTCGTCGCCGTCAGCGCGTACGTACTGCACAGGCGCGAACACGTCAGATTCGGGCCGACGGAGGGAGAACACCACCAATGAGCTTGACCGACGAGCGGGCGACTGAGCCGCCCGCAGACGGACGAAGCGAATCGAACGACGACAACGGAAGCAGGCCCGACGACCCGGCTACCGGCGACGAACGGGAGCGGCGGCTCGAAGAGTTACGCGCCGAGAACGAGCGACTCAGAGAGGACTACGCCCGCGGAAAACGGCTCCAGCACCGACAGACGGCTATCGCGTTGCTGGGCGTCGGGTTGGTCGGCATCGCGGCGGGTATCACGTTCCCCTCGGCGCGAACCGTCCTCCTCGCTCTCGGTTCGACCGGCGTCTTCGGCTCTATCCTGACGTACTTCCTCTCGCCGGATACGGTCATGCCCGCGACCGTCGGTCGGTCGGCGTACGACGCGGTCAGAGAGACCGGTTCGACCATCCGAGACGAACTCGGCCTCGCGGACGTGGCGGTGTACGTCCCCGTCGACTCGGTGGCCACCGAGACGAGAGCGCCAGTCCGCCTGTTCGTTCCGCAGTCGCCGGAGTACGACCTACCGTCCGACGACGACCTCCGTTCCGCGTTCGTCGTTCCCGAGGACGGTCGACGCCGCGGTGTCGCTTTCACTCCGACCGCCGGGCGGATGCTCGCGGAGTTCGAACGGACTCGCTCCGCCCAGGCCGACCTCCGACTCGACACGCGGGTCGCTCAACTCTGCGACGCTCTCGTCGAACAGTTCGAGTTACTTCGCGCCGCAGACGCGGAACTGGACGAGGAGATGCAGCGGATTACCGTCGGCGTTACCGGCGTCAGCTATCCGAATACGACGGGGTTCGACCATCCGGTCGCGTCCTTCCTCGGCGGCGGGTTAGCGTGCGGGCTGGAAACGCCGGTGACGGTCGAGGTAGAACGAGTCGACGATGGGGAATCCGACGTCCTGATTACTTGCCGGTGGTGAACGCGACAGCCGTACCGAACGCAGTCCCGCCCCGTCGGGCTATTCGTCACCGTCGGCGTTCGGATGCTCTCCGCCGTCGCTGACGGCTTCGGCCGACGGCGCTACGTCGTGCGTCGGAGGCGTGACCGCGCTGACTGCGTCTCCGACGACCGAGCGAGAGTCCAAGTCGCTGAGTTCGGCGTCCGTACTGAGCACGATTCGGTGGGCGAGGACGGGTTCGGCCAGGGCTTTCGGGTCGTCGGGGATGACGTAGTCTCGCCCTTCGACGGCGGCCCGCGCCTTCGAAGACGAGAGGAGGTGAATCCCCGCGCGGGGGGACGCGCCGTGCGCGGTGTCGGTGCTGTCTCTGGTCGATTGGACGATATCGAGGATGTAGTCTCGGATCGACGGGTCGACGTGAACGTCCCGTACCGTCGCTCTCGCAGCGTAGATGTCGTCGGCGGAGACGACCTGTCTGATCAGGTCGGGCCGCAGGTCGGGCGTCTCGTCGAAGCGTTCCAACAGTGCGCTCTCCAGTTCGCGTTCGGGTATATCGACGTCTATCTTGAGTTGAAACCGGTCGAACTGCGCTTCCGGGAGGGCGAACGTTCCGTCCATGTCGATGGGGTTCATCGTGGCGACGACCATGAACGGTTCCGGGAGCGG
Organism: Halopelagius inordinatus; assembly: GCF_900113245.1. Lineage (NCBI taxonomy): Archaea > Methanobacteriati > Methanobacteriota > Halobacteria > Halobacteriales > Haloferacaceae > Halopelagius > Halopelagius inordinatus. Next base: position 98,090 of record NZ_FOOQ01000003.1, on the reverse strand, counting down.
GTACGTTTCCCCCTCGATGGTCACCTGTCCCTCTTGCATCGCCTCGAGAAGCGCGCTCTGGGTCTTCGGCGTCGCGCGGTTTATCTCGTCTACGACGACGAGATTCGAGAAGATCGGTCCGCGCTTCGTCTCGAATTCGCCGGTCGTCTCGCGATAGATGGTCGTTCCCGTGACGTCTGCGGGCATGAGGTCCGGCGTCATCTGGATGCGCTGGAAGTCTAACCCGAGCGTCCGCGCGAACACCTCCGCGATGGTGGTCTTAGCGACGCCCGGAACGCCTTCGAGGAGAACGTGCCCGCCGGTGAGTAGCGAGACGGTGAGTTCCTCCAACACGGACTCGTTTCCGACGAGGACGGTCGCGGCTTCGTCGCGAATCGCCGTGTACAGGGTATCAGGTTCGTCCATGGTAGGGATAATTTGAGTGCGTGAAGATAATCATCTTATTTATTTGTAATTTCGGGTCTAGAGTAGATCCGCGGCGAGAGGACGCCACGGACCACTCGTGGCTCGCTCTACACGTTCGGCCGTGTTAATCGTCTCGGCGCTTCCGGCTCACAACCGCGATGGCTGCGATGCTCCCGAACCCCACGAGTGCGCGGAGCAGTTCCGACTGTCGGACGGCGACGGCCGCGGCGGTGAACGGCGGGAGCTCTCCTTGGTGAGAGTAGTCGAGGACGAGCGTCTCGTGGCCCGAAAAGAGCGACCGAGCGAACTGTTCGTTACCGGGGCGTTCGAGCATCGCGTTTATGAACACGCTCGGGTCAGAGACGACGACGACGCGGCCGTCGCCGACCGTCTCGAGCGTCACGAGGGGATAGGAGGTCATCGATTCGGTGCCGTCCAGCGAGCCGTTCCGATTCGTGTCGAGATACGAGAACCCGGAGCTGTTCACCAAAACGCGCGATTCGTTCGGCCGAAGCGCGGTTCCGTGGTTCAGCGTGAGTTGCGACGTCTCGCCGGTCAGAGGGTGTTCCTCCACGTCGGAGGCGACCACGATGTCGGGCGACCGGTAGTACCGGCGTTCGTCTCTGAGGAGTCGGCCGTCGATTCTCGTCTGAACGCCCAACTCGTCGAGAAGCGGATTCGTGTGCGGGCCGAAGTCCTCTGCGACGACGAGCGTCCCGCCCGCCCGGACGAACTCGCGGACGTCTTCGGCCTCCGCCGACGTGTAGGGTCTGTCGGGCGAGAGGATGACGGCGACACTCGACGTCGGATTCGCCTCCGCGTACTCGCTCGTGTTCGTGGCGACCATCGTCTCGACATCGACCGCCGACGCTTGGTCGCGGAGCGACGACGTCCCTTCCCACGCCGGGTTGTACGCGCCGAACGCGCTCGTGGACGTACTCATCAGAACGCCGACGGAGAGTAACGTGAGCAGTATCAACACGACGAGAAGCGCACGCGGCAGGTCGACGTCCGAGAACCGAACCATTCAGACATCCCTCTCGGAGAGTGAGTCGATCCCAGCGGACGAGTCGTCGATTCGGGGCCTGCACCACCGCCGACCGAGGAGAACCGCGAGTAAGCGCGGGACTCCGCAACTGCGTGAAAGATATCGGCGCTCGGTGCCCATACTCCGTTCCACGAACTGACACCATTAGAATCTACTGTCTACAGGCTGAGCAGGCCGAGTGCCTCGGGGCTTGACCCCGAAGCGGTTCACGTCGTCCTTCGCGTTCCCGTTCTCCGCCCGTTTCGGGGATCGAACGGGTACTAGTGACTGACCGTGGTCGAACGGTTACGGAGATAGTTCGCGCTCCTTCGACGATGTTCACGGGGACGGGGTGAAGCGAGGTGGAGAACGGCCAGAGCGCTATCGGATGCATTCGGTCGTCGGTCACCCGTCAATCTCGGTGACGACTAACGGGGGATGTTCGAACGACGCCTAGGCGCGTCGATGACCGCCACTTGGCGAGAAATAACGGGAGAGGAGCCACACGAGGAAGGCGACGCCGACGAACGCGAACTGTACGAGGATGTACGAACTGAACTCGAAAGCCGCGAGATGTTCGATAAACGAGCTATCGTTCGGATACGGCGGCGAAGGCAGTAGCGGCCAGACTAGATACGTCGTCCACCGGAGTTGCTCGACGTCACCGCGAAGCAGTCCGAAGATCACGTTCGGACCGAGGTCGGCCAAGCAGTGAGAGACGTATCCGACTCCGAACGCCACTGCCGCTTCCTCGCGACCGCGTCGTCGTCCCACCCAGTACGCGACGCCGATTATCACCGAAGCGGTGATAAGCGAGTGAGCGAGCGAACGACCGGACGGGAGGACAGCGAAACTCCACGCGAGAGGTTTGTCCACCAGGTCCGGGAACTGACTCCCCAAGCCGACAGCCAACAGCGCAAGCGACGTTTGCCTCCCTTCGCCGCGTAGCCTCACGAGAGCGGTGTAGCAAAGATAGCCGACTGCGAGGTGTCCCCAGGGCCACATTATCTTCTCTCAAAGACGGCACGACATGAATACCTACGCCAAGCGGGCAAACGAGGAACGGGGAGGTGGTCGCCTCGGATTCGGTCTCGATTCACCAGTCGCCGACGAGAGTCGCGAGACCATCACCTAGCGAGACGGTCGGTTCGTAACCCAACTTCCGGTTCGCGCGGGCGACGTCGGCGCGACTGTGTCGGATATCGCCCTCGCGGGGGTCGGTGTGAACGATAGGAGACTCCGACCCCACGGCCGCCTTCACCTCTTCGGCGAGTTCGCGTATAGTGACGGAGGTTCCCGTGCCGACGTTGTACGCCTCGCCGACGTCGTCCGTCGTCGCGGCGAGGAGGTTCGCTTGGACGATGTCCTCGACGTGGACGAAATCCCGCGTCTGTTCGCCGTCGCCGTAGACGGTGAGTGCCTCGCCAGCGCGCGCCTGTTCGAAAAACGCGTCGATGACGCCCGAGTAAGCGCCCGCGGACTGCCCCGGGCCGTAGGCGTTGAAATACCGGAGCGCGACCGTATCCACCCCGTACAGGTCGTGATAGCAGCGCGTGTAGTGGTCGATGGCGAGTTTGTCGATGCCGTACGGGGACATCGGGTCGGTCGGTTCTGACTCCTCTATCGGCGTACTCGTCGGCGGGCCGTATATCGCCGCACTCGACGCGACGACGACGCGCGCGTCGTGCGTCCGCGCCGCTTCGAGCACGTTCAGCGTCCCATCGACGTTCACGTCGTGGCAGGGAATCGGCGTCTCGACGGACTGAGAGACGTCGACGACAGCCGCTTCGTGGAAGACGACGTCACAGCCTTCGACGGCCGCCGCGACGGCGTCGGCGTCTCGGATGTCGGCTTCGACGACGTCACACGAGGGCGGAACAGTCGTTTTGGCGCCGGTCGAGAAGTCGTCGAGGACGGTGACGCTGGCGTGGTCCGCGAGCGTATCGGCGATGTGACCGCCGATGAACCCCGCGCCGCCGGTGACGAGGACCGACGCTCCATCTAGTTCTGATCCGAAACGCATACCGACTAGACAACTCACGAACACTTCCGTGTTTAGAGAATTTCCCCGCCCTGCGAGTCGCTCTCAAAATTCTGGATTCGTCGGGTCCTACCAGACGCATCTCGTCGCGGTACGACTCGCTCACCGGTACCACGGATTCGAAGGTTTACGCCACCGACGACGGAGAGCTGTATCCACCCCCGTTCGCCTACCGAGAAGAGTAGACCTACGAGGGTCCGACCACGTCGGCTTCGAGGACGCCGATACCGTCGACTTCCGCACGAACGTGGTCTCCGTGTTCGATGACGCCCGCGCCGGGCGTGCCGGTGGAGATGAGGTCTCCCGGTTCGAGCGTCATCACGCGAGAGTGAAACGAGACGAGTTCGTCCGGGGGGAACAACATCCCGTCGAGGTCGTTCTCGGCGACCACCTCGTCCTCGACGACGGTCCGAACCGTCACGTCCGCGAGTCGGTCGAGCGTCGCCGGGGCAGAGAGCCACGGGCCGACGACGATGGCGGTGTCGAAACTCTTCGCGCGCGTCAGAAAGCGCGGATTCTCCTCTAAAACGTCCTCGCAGGTCATATCGATCACGGGTACGAACCCGGCGACGACGTCGCCGAACTCGTCGCGGCCGACGTCCGAGCAGGCTCGGCCGATGACGACGCCCAACTCAGCCTCCGCGGTGACTCGGTCGCTCCACGCCGGGAGTCGAATCGGCCCGCCCGGCGCGGTGAGGGCGGTCCGCGGTTTCATGAAACTCGCCGGCGCGTTCGGCCGCATCTCGGAGAGGTCGGCCGCGTGGTCGGCGTAGTTGAGTCCGATTCCCCAGAGTTTCCCCGGGTCGAACGGCGCGCCGAACGTCAGCGACTCGCCCGGGACCCGTCGCGCGGGAGCGCTATCGACGTCGACGTCCGCGAGGGAATCGCCGCGCGAGGACAGCACCTCGGTCACGTCGTCGACGCCGGGAACGGCCGATTCGAGCGGGACGAACCCCGCGTCGTCGCCCACCCACGAACGCCCATCCACGGTGCGCGCGAACCGTCGGTCGGTCCCCATCTACTCCTCTCCCTCGTCTTCTCGGTCGGTCCAGAAGTCGAATCCGCGCCCCGGCGCGAACACGTCCAGGCCGACGGCGCGTTCGTCGCCGGTGTTCTCGACGCGGTGCGGTTCCCACGCGTCGAGGTGTACGGAATCGTGCTTCCGAAGGGTCACCGACTCGCCGTCCTCGGTGTACAGCGTCAACTCGCCCTCCAGACACAGACAGACCTGCTCGTTCTCGTGGTCGTGCATCGGCGAACTGTGCCCCGGCGGTTTCTCGAACCACTCGAAGGTGAACGCGTCGCTACCGGCGAGAGAGGCGCGCATCCACCCCTCGTCGGGTTCGTACGTTTCTGCGTCGTCGAAGGGAACGTAGTCCATACGGGGTAGTCTGCGTCGTCCGAGAAAAGTGATTCCGAACACCCACGCCGCCGCTTCCGGCGTCCCTCTCGGTCGGTGGTCGCTCGCGTCAGTCGTACACGAGCGCGTACAGTACCGCACAGAGTCCCGCGACAGTCACGACGCCGCGGGTGAGTAGAACGACGCCGTCTCCGGCACCCACCTGCTCTGCGACGGTGACCGCCAGAAAGACGCCGGCGGTCAAGAGGGCGATGCCGACGGCGAGCAACCGCATCTTCGGCGCGTCGTTGCGCCGGAATCCCCGGTAGGCCAGTGCGGCGACGAACAGACCGACGACGGCCGTCACCGCGCGCGACGCCCACGCGATGCCGTCGGGGGTCAGCAGGTCGGCGACGAGGGGAGCGAACGCGCTCACTGCGACCCACTCCCGTAGACGGCCCACAGGATGGACCCCAAGCCCAGTAGTTCGCTCCCGCTCACGAGAACGGAGCGACCGACGACGCCGAGACCGGTGACGGTCGGGAGTCCGATTCGGAGGAGTTCCGGCACGGTCGTCAAAAAGAGCAGTCCCACCGCCAGACCCAGCACCCTCGCGTTGCCGGCGGTGCGGCGGTACCCCCGAGCGAGTTGCACCGCGATGCCGAGAGAGAGCGCGATAGAGAGAAGCGAGAGTCCGATGACGGCGACCGCTACGGAGAGGTCGGTCCCGGTCGCGCGCAGTTGGAGTAGCGTCCAGACCATCTCAGGACAACCTCCCGAACAGGTCGGTAAAGCGGTCGGCCGGGTTCTCCGACGAGCGAGTTACCGTCACGTTGTACGTCCCGTCGTCGAACGTGACGGTCACGTCTTCGACGGTCGCGACGTACCGCTTGTAGTGGTGGCCGTCGGGGTCGATCACCTGCCGTTCTGTCACGAGGTCGGCCGCCTGTAGTCTATCGAGACGGCGGTACGCGGTCGGTTCCGACATCTCACAGGCGGCACAGAGGTCAGAGGCGGACATCGGTTCGGTGGTGAGTTCGGCGAGGATGGCGCGAGCGTACTCGTCGTCGAGTAACGCGAGGAGTTCATCGTCGCCGTCCTCGTCCATACGTTCTCCCCCGACCGACGAAGTATTAAAAAATCCCCACAGTTTCCGTCTCGGAAGCTCACCCCCGGTCGGTACGTCGGTGTCGGCCGTCAGTCTGGATATGTCCCCCGCTTCGACGACGGCCCGACGAGTATCGACCGCGCTCCGACAGGGGTGGCGGTGGTTCACGTGGCCGGTCTGGAACCGCAGACGACGCCGCCTTCGGGCGCCGGTGCGAGCGATACTACCCCTCGTGATCACGTTTCTCGCCCTCGCCGCGGTTCAGTCCGCGGTGAGAGCGCAGTTCGACCACCCGGTGGTGGAACCGGTCGAGGCCGTCGGGCTTTCCGTCGTCCTCGTCGGCGGCGTCCTCGTCAGTGCGAGACTGATAGACAGACGGCCGGTCGCCGAGTACGGTCTCTCGTTCGACCGTCGGTGGTGGCGGTCCGTCGCCGTCGGCGGAGCGATAGCGACGGCGGTCAACGCCGGTTCGTCGGCCGCGATGCTGGCGACCGGATGGGCGTCCGTCGCGGGGTTCGCCGAAGGGTCCGGGTCGCTCCCGTTCTGGCCCGCGATGGTCGTGGTGTTCGCCTACCTCGCAGTCGCGGCATCTTGGGAGGAGTTCGTCCTCCGCGGGACGATGCTGAAGAATATCGCCGAGGGCAGCGACGGCTACGTCCCGCGGTGGGCGGCCGTCGGATTCGCCGTGCTCGTCAGTTCACTCGTTTTCGCCTTCCTGCACGGCGGAAAAGTCACCCACATCGGCCAGTACGGGTACTACGTGGTCGCCGGCGTCGTTCTCGGCGTCGCGTACGTTCTGACCGGCGAACTCGCCCTCTCGATCGGATTTCACGCGTGCTACAACTTCACCATGAGCGCGGTGTTCGGACTCGGCGTCACCCAACAGACTCCGGAACTCGTCGTCCTCGACATCGTCGGACCGACTCGGTGGGTGGGCGAAGAGGGACTCGTCCATCTGCTATTCGCCGTCCTCGGCGGGGTGTGTTTGATCGCGTACGTCCGCCATCGTGACGGGTCCCTCCGACTCGACGGCGGTGTGACGCGGTGGACGCCGATATTCGACCGAGAGACCGCCCACGAATCGTCCAGGGAGTAAAAGTACAGAGACGGGAGAGACAGCATCCCCTCCATGTTCGGAAGTCTCTCCGGCTGGTTCGAATCGAAGCCCGTCCAACAGCAGATACTCGTTCTCGCCGCCGTCTTCGACCCGTTCGGGTTCGGGGCCGGCTATCTGCTCGCGCCCTCTCTGGGCGTCGACCCACTGATGGGTGGAGCGTACGGCCTCGTCGCCGCGAGTCTCCCGATGTCGCTGCTCGTTGCGCGGCAGGGGTCCCAACCCAGAGTCTGAGTGGAGAACCGGCCATAGCCCGGACGACGCCCGAAGCGCGTCTGGTCGATCTCCCTCACCGGTGCGATAGAGAGCTAACGATGCAGTCGCTGGGAGCGACGACAGCCCCGTCCGAGACGTGCTCCGCCGACCGAAGTAGAAGTCCTTAGATTTTTGACTCGATGGGCGGTCGGCGCGCCCGGATGGTCGGCGGATGTGTCTGTTCAGTATTAGAATTATATCGACATATACGAACGTGAAGTGTTTGGATCACCCTATTCAGTTGAAAAGTTACTGCTTAGTGCTGTGAATAGATATCATACTAGAATACCTGAGCAATTGACTGTTGGGAGAAAATACGAAGAAATATGTCTCAGTCTCGGTCGATGCGGTCAGCGGACCGTGTACCCGCCGTCGAGAACGACCGTCTCCCCGGTCATGTACGCCGACGCATCGCTGGTGAGATACACCGCCGTCGGACCGAGCATCTCCGGCGTCGCCATCTCGTCCATCAACATCTCGCCTTCCCACGTTTCGACGGCGTTCTCGGCGACCTGTGCGCCCTGGTCCGCGTTGTCGGTGGCGACGTACCCCGGCGCGAGGTTGTTCACGCGGATACCGTACTCGGCCCACTCCGAGGCGAGTTGGTTCTTGAACCCCTCCAACCCGGCCTTCGAGGCGTTGTACGCCACCTGTCGCTGCGGGTAGTTGGCGATGAACGCGGACATAGAGGAGACGTTCAGGATGACCCCGCCGTCGTCGTCCATCATCTCGCGACCGGCCGCGCGCGAGCAGATGAACGTCCCCGTGAGGTTCGTCTCGATGACCGTCGACCACTCGTCGAGCGACATCGTCTCGATGGCTTCGTGGACGACGATTCCGGCGTTGTTTACCAGTACGTCTATCCCGCCGAACCGTTCGACGGTGGCCTCGACCGTCGCCGCGACGGCGTCCTCGTCGGTCACGTCGCACTCCGCCGCGAGCGTATCGGCTCCCGTCGCGTCGGCAATCTCCTCGGCCGCCGCCTCTCCCGACTCTCCGTCGCGGTTCGCGACGACCACGTTCGCGCCCGCCTCCGCGAGAGCGTTCGCGATGGCGCGGCCGATGCCGCGATTTCCGCCGGTCACTATCGCCGTCTGTCCGTCTAAGTCGAACGCGTCGAGTACTGTCACGCTAGCACTACCGGCAGAGACCGACAAAAACCTTCGTCCCAGGTCAGTCGTCGAACGTGATCATCCCTTTGACGACGTCGGGCCGCATCGCTCGTTGGAACGAGTCGTCGATATCGTCGAGTGACGACTCGAAATCGACGATGCCCGCCACGTCGACGGCGTCGTCTTCGAGGAGGCCGATAGCCGCGTCGTACGTGTTCTTGTAGCGGAACGACCCGTGAACGTCGAGTTCGTTGTCGATGACGTCGAGGACGTCGAACGGGACGTTCGCTTCGTCCGCGAGTCCGACCAACACGACGGTGCCGCCGCGACGGACGACGTCGATGGTCGATCGTATCGACGGTTCCGCACCGGATGCCTCGATGACGACGTCGGCACCGACGCCGTCGGTGTACTCCTCGACTGCCGCTTCGAGGTCGGTCTCAGCGACGTTGACGGTCAGGTCGGCACCGCGTTCGCTCGCGAAGTCGAGTTTCTCCGAGACGACGTCGGTGACGATGACGTCCGTCGCGCCCGCGGCGAACGCCGTCTCCATGATCATCAGTCCGATCGGACCCGCACCGGTGACGAGAACGGTGTCACCGGTCCCCACGCCGCCCCGCCGGCACGAGTGGATACCGACCGAGAGCGGTTCGCAGAGCGCCCCCTCCGTCGTCGAGACGGACTCCGGTAGCTTGTACGCGAAGTCGGCTGGCCACGAGACGTACTCCGCGAACGCGCCGTCGTGCGGGGGCGTCGCCATGAACTCGACGTCCTCACAGAGGTGGTAGTCACCTCGCTTGCAGTGGGCGCACCGGCGACAGGGGACGCCGGGTTCGAGGGCGACTCGGTCACCGGGCGCGAGAGCGTCAACGTTCTCGCCGACTTCGACGACTTCGCCGGCGCTCTCGTGCCCGAGAACCAGGGGGTCTTCGACGACGTAATCGCCGATTCGACCGTGTTCGTAGTAGTGAACGTCGGACCCGCAGATGCCGACGTCCCGAATCGCGACGAGTACGTCGTCGGGGCCGGGGGAGGGGTCCGAGCGCTCTCGAATCTCGAATTCGGTGGGTTCGACCAGTACGGCGGCTTTCATACGCGTTTCAACGCGGGGTACTCACAAAAACGTACGGGTGGGTCCGATTCGCGGCGGCAAGGCGTTCGACGGATGCCACAGTGCGGTTCTCTCTCGTTCGCGACGAACGCCGCGGAGACGTTCGTCCTATGCGAATTGAAATTGATCGCACCCGGGAAGAACCGTCGCACCCGGACGAAACGCCGGTAGTGCCCCCCGCGTGGGACTTCGACGGCCGCGGCCGCACCAGTCGGAGCGTGATGTCCGTGAGAGGGGGCGCTCTCGGCGCTTCAGAGAATTACAGTTATAGAGATGTAATGCCTATTGGAGAGTCGAGTTAGAGAACGAACGGGAAACAGCTAGAATCGGGTGATTGAGGGCCCTCTGGCGGACGATTACCCGCGTTTCGGGTCTCAGGTGGTACGATGCGGGCATCGCCGACCATCTGATTTTGACAGTGTCAAATATTTGGGGCCGTGAACCCGGATTCCGGCGATGTTCGGGCGCTGTTTCGCTCTCGTCGAGGGACTGAATCGGCGGTGGGTCACCGCGAGAGATTTTTCGCGTCCGAGTTACAACTCTCCGCTGGCGGGGGGCGTCTGGAGGTTGACCTCGATGACGTTCGCCGAGTGGACGACGCGTTCGGGAACGGACTCTGAGAACTGCTCCCCGCGGATTCGACTCGTCGGTGCCGAGAGACTGATCGCCCCGTGGACGACTTCCTCGTGGACGATGGGCGCGGCGATGGCACGCACCCCGGCTATCTGCTCTTCGTCGTTCCGGGCGAACCCGTTTTCCCGCACCTCTTCGAGTTCCTCCCGCAGAGCGTCCTCTTCGAGGATGGTGTTTGGGGTTCGCTCGACGAACTCGTAGTCCGCCAGAATGCTGTCCCTGCGGTCCGGGTCGAGATGCGCGAGAATCGCTTTGCTGGCCGCAGAGCAGTGGAGATTCCGCCTCGGGAACCCTTTGATACGCGTGTAGAGGTCCTCGCCGACGGCGTCGGGTCCGAACTGTTCGTAAAGGAGTATCTCGCGCCCGTGACTCTCGACGACCAGGTGACCGGCTTCCCCCGTCTCCTGTGCGAGTTTGTCCACCTCCGACTTTCCGACCTGATACAGACGAGAGCGCGACCGGACGTACTCGCCGAGTGGGAGTGCGAACAGTCCGACGCCGTACGTGCCGTCTATGGACCGAACGTATCCTTGGTCTCGGAGCGTCGCCAGATAGGTGTGCGTCGTCCCCGGCGACCGGTCGATCTGTTCTGCGACTTCCGTGACTGTCGCGCCCTCGGCGTCCCGGAGCACTTCGAGTATCTCGAACGCTACCTCCACGGATTGAATCCGTCGCGGGCTTCGGTCGTCGGTCATACCACTCGCCTCGGTCCGAACCAGTATAGAGTTTGGCATTGTCAAACACATCCGGAGCTCGGCTGTGTGGGTCTCGGCGCGTCGAAACCGGTAATCGCCGATAGATTTTTTGCCCAGCGACACAGCGTCGTCTACATCACCATGAGTAAGCTGCGTCTCTCTGACGTTACGAAGGTGTACAACGACGTTCTCGCCGTCGAGGAGGTGAACCTGACCGTCCGAGACGGAGAGTTCCTCGTGTTGGTCGGTCCCTCGGGGTGCGGGAAGTCGACGACGCTCCGAATGATCGCCGGACTAGAGACCATCACGGCGGGGACCGTCGAGATAGGCGACGACGTCGTCAACGACGTGCGCCCGCAGGACCGCAACATCGCGATGGTGTTCCAAAACTACGCGCTGTACCCGCACATGACGGTGCGCGAAAACATGTCATTCGGGCTGCGACTCTCCGAGGAGTTCAGCGACGAGGAGATACGAGAACGCGTCGAGGAGGCGGCCGAACTCCTCGAGATTCCGGAACTGCTCGACGAACTGCCGAAGCATCTCTCGGGCGGACAACAGCAACGCGTCGCCCTCGGACGCGCCATCGTCCGCGACCCGGACGTCTTCTTGATGGACGAACCGCTCTCGAACCTCGACGCGAAACTCCGCACGCAGATGCGCACGGAACTCCAGCGCATCCAAGAGGAACTCGGCGTGACGACCATCTACGTCACGCACGACCAGACGGAGGCGATGACGATGGGCGACCGTATCGCCATCCTCAACGACGGCGTACTCCAGCAGATCGCCGAACCCGAGGTGTGCTACGACCGGCCGAACAACGAGTTCGTCGCGGGGTTCATCGGGTCGCCGTCGATGAACTTCTTCGACGTCGACGTCTCGCCGATCGACGACGGTGTCCGAATACGCGGCGACGGTTTCGAGACGACGCTCCCGATAGCTCTCGACGCGGGGGAGTACACTCTCGGCGTTCGGCCGGAGGATTTCACGGTAGTGGACCGAGACGGCCACTTCGAGACGGTCGTCGACGTCGTCGAGCCCATGGGTTCGGACAACTTCCTCTATCTGCATCCGCCCGGAGGCGAGGGAGAACTCGTGGCGCGCGTCGAGAGCACGTTCCGGCCGGAGGTCGGCGACTCGGTCCGTCTGGACTTCGCGGCGACCGACGCGCACTTTTTCGACCGCGACGGCGACCGAGTTTCGCTCGACGACGAATCCGAACCGGTAACCGCAGCCTGAAAACCATGATATACGAGTCCATAGGGTCGAGCAGCGCCGAATGGGCCGGGAAATCCTACCCGGCAATCAGAGAGACAGCGGAAGCCGACGGGTCGCTTCTCGTCGTTCCGGTCGGGAGCGTCGAACAGCACGGTCACCACTTGCCCGTGGCGACGGACACGATTCTCGTCGACGCCGTGGTGCACGGCGGGTCCGAAGCGGCCGGAGAGGACCTCCCGATACTGGTGACGCCGCCGGTCTGGAGCGGGTTCTCGCCGCACCACCTCCCGCTCGGCGGGACGCTGTCGCTCGAACTCGAACACCTCAAGGCGGTCCTCGAAGACGTCGCCCTGACGGGCGTCGAAAACGGGTTCGACGCGGTGTGTTTCGTGAACGGACACGGCGGCAACGCGTCGCTCATAGACGCCGTCGTCAGCACCGTCGGACGGTCGACGGACGCCGAAGTCCTGGGAACGACGTACTTCTCGCTGGCGACGGACGAAATCGAAACCCTCCGGGAGAGCGAGACGGGAGGGATGGCCCACGGCGGCGAGTACGAGACATCGCTGATGTTACATCTCCGACCGGACCTCGTCGCCGAGACGGAGGTGCGACGGGGGACGCCCGGCGACGAACACTACGAGTGGAGCGACGTCGACCTCCTCCACGGCGGACCGCTATCCGTCTACCGCGGCTTCGACGAATACTCCGAAACCGGTGCCATCGGCGCGCCGGAGTTGGCCAGCGCCGAAAAGGGAGCGCGCATCTACGATGTCGTCACGGCGGAACTGGCGGCGCTTCTCGTCGCGATTCACGAGCACAACGCCTGAACCCCTCCACTCGCCCGCAAGTAATAAACGATAATTAACAATCGGTACACTTTAATACTGAGGAGTGGTTGGTTCGTGCATATGCCTAGCATAGAGTCCGATTTGCTCGACGAGAAGAGTATCGGCCGGCGACAGATGCTCGGAGCCCTCGGGTCTGGCGGTATCATCGCCATCACCGGCTGTTTGGGTGGAGGCGACGGGGACGGTAACGGAGGAGACGGAGGCGGCGGAGGTGGCGGAGGCGGCTCCGACCAACAGACCATCCAGTTCCTGACGATGGGCGTCGGGGACAACATCAGGCAGTTCTTCGAGGAGAACAACGCCGCGTTCGAAGAGGAACACGACGTCAACTTGGAGTTCACGAGCGTGACGTGGGACAACGCACAGCAGACGGTCAACAACCGAGTGGACGGCGGCGAAGCGCCCGACGTCGCTCGGTGGCCCGCCCGGTGGATTCCCCAACTCGTCGGGAAGGACGCCCTCGTCCCCATCGACGACCTGATGGAGAGCGACTGGGGCGACCGGTTCTACGACGGGATGGCCGAGGGCTGCACGTACCAAGGAAGCTACTACGGCGCGCCGTGGGCCGCGTCGAACAAGTGCCTCTACTACAACAAGGACGTGTTCGAGGCGGCCGGTCTCGACCCCGAGAACCCGCAACTCGACACGTGGGACGACATGCTCTCGGCGGCACAGCAGATTCGCGACGAGGCGGACACGCCTCCGTTGGGTCTGGCGGGTGCCGACGCGATCGAAACCGGGTCGCAGTACTACCACTACCACTGGTCGTACGGCGCCGACTTGATCGACGACGAGGGGCAACCCGTCGTCAACTCCGGCGAAGCCGTCGATGCGTTGACGTTCTACTCGAACCTCCACTTAGAGCACAACGTCACGCAGTCGTCACCGCTGTCCTCGACTCGCCAGGACATCCGCCAACTGTTCGAAACCGGCGGGCTGGGCATGGTTATCGCTCACGTCTACACCGGCATCAACATCGACGAGGCGAAAGACAGCGGCAACGTCGACTTCGACTACGGCATCGTCCAAGTCCCCGAGGGACCGGGGGGGCGGTACAGCCTGAACACCATCGACGCGGTGTCGATATTCAGCCAGACGGAGGTACAGGACGTTGCCGAGGACCTGCTTCGGTTCTACTTCCAAGAGGACCGCCACTTCGAGTACGCAACCAGCAAGGGGTTCATGCCGACGATGGAGGCGGTGGGCGAGCGCGATTACTTCCAAGACTCCGAGAACTGGGCTCCCTACATCGAAGCCGGGCAGTACGCCCGCGCCCGGCCTAAACTCCCGAACTTCAACGAGTTCAACAACCGGATGGTCCAGGCGATTCAGGAGGCGCTCGGCGACCGAAAGTCCCCGAAACAGGCGCTCGACGACGCCCAATCGGACCTCGAAGACGCGATGGAGTGATCTCTGGCCATGGGCCTCGCAGAACAATACACCGACTCTCCACCCGATTCGCGTCTCGAACGCGGTCTGACGTACCTGTGGCGACACCGGCGCGCCTACCTGCTAATCGCACCGGCGGGGCTGTTCCTGCTGAGCGTCGTCGGCTACCCCATATTCGAGACGTTCCGACTGTCGCTGTACGAATCGCCCGCTAACTCGGTCGTCGAGACGTACGTCGGCCTCCAGCACTACGAGAGCATCATCGGCAGCGACATCTTCTATCAACTGCTCTGGCAGACGGGTCGCTGGGTCGTCCTCGGCGTCCTCGGGAAGACGCTGTTGGGGCTTCTCATCGCGGTGCATCTCAACAACGACATACGCGGACGGAAGTTCTTCCGGACGGCGTTTCTCATCCCGTGGGGAATCCCCTACGCCATCTCCGCCGTGGTGTTTCGGTGGATACAGCACCCGCAGTACGGCTACCTCAACGCCGTCCTGTTGAAACTCGGCGTCATAGAGCAAAGCATCGGTATCCTCGGCAACCCCGACATCGCGTGGCTCGGCGTCCTCGCCGCCGACGTGTGGATAGGGACGCCGTTCATGGCTATCATCTTCCTGGCCGGACTGCAGTCCATCCCCCAGGAACTCTACGAGGCGGCGGCGATAGACGGCGCCGAAAAGTGGCACCAGTTCCGCTACATCACGCTCCCGCAGTTGAAGCCGGTCATCCTCATCGCGACGCTACTCTCGACGATTTGGACGTTTGTCAGCTTCGACGTCATCTGGACGATGACCGGCGGCGGACCGATAAACTCGACGTCGACGCTCGTCATCTGGATCTACCAGGTGGGGCTCGAAAACGGCAACCTCGGCGAGGGCGCCGCCTACAGCGTCATCGGATTCGCGTTCCTCCTCGTGTTCGCCGTCATCTACCTTCGGACCTACACCAGCGGAGGTGAGGAACTGTGACGCTCGCCGGTCACGAGCAGTCCGGACTCCGAAAGGTCCGCGTCTACGGCGTCCTCATCGCCCTGCTCGGACTCATGATGTTCCCGTTCTACACCATGTTTTCGAGCACGCTCAAGACCGAGACGGGGATGTTCGCGAGTCCGCCGGCGCTCTTTCCCGCCGATCCGACGTTCGAGGCGTACCTCGCGGTGTGGACCCAGACTGACGTGCTGCTTTGGATAGCCAACAGCTTCCTCATCTCTCTCGGAACCGTCGCGCTCACCCTGCTGCTCGCGATTCCGGCCGCGTACTCGTGTGCGCGCAACGACTTCGTGGGGAAGCGAACGTTCCTCTTAGCGGTACTCGTCGTGCAGATGTTCGCCCCCGTGGTTCTCATCGTGGGGCTGTTCGACGTCATCACCAGCTTCGGGCTGTTCAACAGCTATCTCGCCGTGATAATCCCGGCGGCGGCATTCACCCTGCCGTTCAACGTCTGGATGCTGTACGGCTACTTCCAGACTATCCCGGTGTCGCTGGAGGAGTCGGCTCGCATCGACGGCGCCTCGCAACTGCAGATACTCACGAAGATAGTGTTGCCGCTCACGAAACCGGCGCTCGTCGCCAGCATCACGTACACGTTCCTCTACGCGTGGAACCGGCTGCTGTTCGTCCTGACGTTCCTGACGGACGACGCGAAGTACAACGTCCCGCGCGGCGTCTTCTCGATGGTCGGCGCACTGCAGACCGACTGGCGGATGATGCTCACCGTCTCCGTCGTCGGCATCCTCCCGCTCTTGCTACTCTTCGCGTTCCTCGAGGAGTACATCGTCACCGGCATGACGGCCGGGGCGGTCAAGGAGTAACGGACTCCTCGACTCCTCGTTCGGTTCGGCGCCCCGGAAAATTAACGTGATACGGCGCGAACGGAGCGCATGGACTTCGCTGTCTGGGGGTACCCCTGGGACGTCCGTGACGAGGGGCCCGACCGAGTCGCCGACCGTCTCCGCGGTATCGGCGTCGACGAACTGAATCTGGCGACGAACTACCACTCCGTGCAGGCGTTCGCACCGCACAACCCCGAACGTCGGACGCACTTCGCGCACGCGAGTTCGTATTTCCGGCCCGACGACGGATACGGACGCCTCGAACCGACGCCCTACGAGGGGATGGACGGCGACTGGACCGACGATATCGCCGCGGAACTCGCCGACACGGACATCTCGCTCACGTCGTGGACGGTCGGCTGTCACAACTCCAGACTGGGAATGGCGAACCCGGACGTCGCGATAGAATCCCCCCACGGGGACGACCTCGTCTTCGGTCTCTGTCCGACCGCGCCCGACGTTCGAGAGTACCTCGTCGCTCTCGTCTCCGATCTGGCCACTCGCGAGCAGTTCGACCGAATCGAGTTGGAGACGTTCGATTACTTCTACGGCACCGGGTTCGGCTGGCACCACCAGAAGATTCACGCCCGCCTCGGGTCCCTCGGCGAGTTTCTGTTCGGCCTGTGTTTCTGCGACCACTGCCGGGACGCCGCGGCGGACGCGGGAATCGACGCCGAAGCGGTCCGCGAAACCGCCGCGGCGACCGTAGACGACGTCGTCGCCGACCGCATCCCGCACGAACTCGACCCGGAACGGTGGCTTCGCTCTCGTCCCGCCGTCGCCGACTACGTCGACCTCCGGGAGGAATCGCTCGCCGAGTTGTACGCCGACATCGCCGCCGCCGCGGGCGACACGCCTCTCGGCTACTACGCCGGGATGCCCGACCCCGGGCGGGAGTGGATGGCCGGGGCCGACCTCGAACGCCTCGCAGAGCACGTCGATTACTACTGCGTTCCGGCCTACGAGTCCTCCCGCGCGGACGTCCTCGACGCCTACCGAACCGTCGAAACACTCGCGCCCGACGTTCCGATTCACGTCGGCGTCCTCCCCGGACACCCCGCCGTCCACGACGAGGCGACGGTGGTCGATATCGTCGACGGACTGCGCGACGTCGGCGTCCCGCGGGTGTCCTTCTACAACTACGGTCTCCTCACCGAACGGTCGCTCGACTGGATAGCGTCGGCGACTCGGTGAGGCGACGACTCCGAACCGAGAGCCGAGACGCGAGTCGCCGTTCGCCCAGGCGGTACCTTCTTTGCACCGCACACACCACCCAGAGCCATGCAGATAACAGACGTGTCTGCGATGACTGTCGACGTACCGCTGATCGAACTCGACGAACGCCTCGGTATCGGACCGTACGTCACCAACCACGGACAGGTCGAGTCGATGGAACGCGTCCTCGTCCGCGTCGATACGGACGAGGGCATCTCGGGGTGGGGGGAGATGCGAACCTTTCTCTCCGCCGCGGCGACGGAGGCCATCATCGAAGACGGCGTCGGTCCGTTGATAACGGGACAGTCGCCGTTCGAACTCGAACGCCTCCGGCGGCAGGTGTTCATCGAGTACACCAACGTCGAACTGTTCTTCGCCGCAGTCGAGACGGCGTGTTGGGACATCGCCGGCAAAGCGCTCGGAAAGCCCGTCCACGAACTTCTCGGCGGCGCGTCCGCCCCCGAGCAGACGGCGGCGATGAACGCCGACGCGGCGAACGCGGAGTCCGCGTCCGGCGACGAAGTGGAGTTCGCGTTCTGTCTCGGCATCCTCTCCCCGGAGGAGTCGCGGGTCAAGGCGCGCGAAGCGCTCGATGCGGGGTTTTCCGTCCTCAAGACGAAAGCGGGGCGCGACTGGAAGCAGGACGTCGCCCGCATCGAAGCGATGCACGACGAAGTGGAGGGGCGACTCGAGTTCCGACTGGACCCCAATCAGGGCTGGTCGCTCGACCAAGCCGTCCGCGTCGGGGCCGCCCTCGAAGACGCCGGAATCTACCTCCAGTACATGGAACAACCCATCCGGGTCAACGCGCACGATTCGCTCGCGACGCTCCGACAGCGACTTCGACAGCCGATAGCCCCGAACGAGGACACCTACATCCCGAACAACCTCAGGTCGCTCATCGACGCGGGAGCGATGGACGTGGCCGTCCTCGATTTGACCCCCGCGGGCGGCATCGCCGGTCTCCGACAACAGGCCGCCATCGTCGAGGACGCCGGCGTCCCGTACACGCACCACTGCGCGTTCGACCTCGGCGTCCGAACCGCGGCGATTCTCCACGCTGTCCACGGGCTTCCGGGGTTCTCGCTCCCGCCGGACACCACCTACTACGCGTGGGAGGGCGACGTAATCGCGGAGCCGTTCGAACTCACCGACGGGCGAATGAGAGTCCCGAGCGACCCCGGTCTCGGCATCGACGTCGATATGGACGCCGTCGAAGCGTACCGAGTCTGACAGAGGAGTCACAGAGACGCGAGCGTCGAGCGACTCCGTCCGCCAGCCGTCGGTCCCGTCGCGGGAACGTCCGCCGACCCGACCGGCGAGGGGAATCTTCTTTACACCCACCCGAGTACCGGAAGTTGCATGATCGAGCTCTCTCTAGCCGACCGCCCGGCAATCGTCACCGGCGCGTCCAGAGGTATCGGCCGTCAGATAGCGACGACGTTCGCCGCCGCGGGGGGTGACGTGGCCATCTGCGCTCGCTCCTACGACGACGTCGAACCGGTCGCAGAGGAGATTACGGCCGAACACGACGGGCGCGTCGTCCCAGTCGAGTGCGACGTGACCGACGCGGAGGACGTCCGCGAGTTGGTCGACACCGCAATCGACGAGTTCGGCGGCGTTCAGGTGTTGGTGAACAACGCCGGCGGCTCTGTCGAGTCCGCCGACCTCCTGCATCGCTGCGACGAGTCCGAGTTCCAGTCGATGCTCGAACTCAACCTCAAGGGGCCGTACCTGGTGGCTCGCGAGGTGCTTCCGGCGATGATAGCGTCGGGGGGCGGGTCGATGGTTCACATCGGCTCGGTCAACGGTCTGTTCGGTATCGGGCTGACCGGCTACTCCGAAGCCAAGAGCGGCCTTCTCGCCCTCTCGCGCAACGTCGCGACGCACTACGGCCAACACGGCGTCCGGTCGAACGTCATCTCGGCGGGGACCATCGAGACGCAGAACCGCAGAGACGAGATGGAGAGCACGGAGGAACGCTCTGAGGGGACGAGCGCGCGCGACCGCTGGCTCGACCAGTATCCGCTCGGGCGCTTCGGTCGCCCCGAGGAAGTCGCGGACACCGCCCTCTTTTTGGCCACCGAACGCGCCGGGTTCATCACCGGCGAGAACGTCGTCGTAGACGGCGGCCTCACGGTCGGACTTCCCACCTCGTTCGAGAACGAAATCTACCAAGCCGACGAGCCACCGACCGAGCGATGAAGCGGTGTCGGGTCGTCCGAGTCGACGAGACCGTTCCGCTCGACGGCGTCGTCGAGGGGACGCCGTGGGAGGCCGCCGAGGCGGTCGAAATCGACGAGTTCCCGTGGGGACCGTCGGATGCGGAGCGGTCTGCGGTCGTTCGGTCGCTGTACGACGAGGACGCCCTCTACCTCCAGTACCGCGTCGAGGAGGACCGCGTCCGCGCGGAGACGAGCGAACTGAACGGCCCGGTGTGGGAGGACAGTTGCGTGGAACTGTTCGCCACGCTCGAACCGGGTCGGCGACCCCACTACGTCAACTTCGAGGTCAACTGCGTCGGCGCGTTCCGTCTCGGGTTCGGCCCCGACAGAGACGACAGAGAGCTGATATCGCCCGAGTTGGCCGACTCGGTTCGCGTCGCCACGTCCGTCGATGGTTCGATGACGGGGTCTTCGGGCGTCGGTCGGTGGTGGGTCGCGGCGGCCCTCCCGTTCGAGACGCTTCGGGCGTTCACGGGCGTTCCGACCTCCCCCGAGGAGGGGACCGTCTGGCGCGGGAACTTCCACCGTCTCGGCGACGGTGGCGATGCGCTGTACGCGACGTGGAATCCCGTCGATGCGCCGACTCCGGACTTCCATCGGCCGTCGCAGTTCGGCGAACTCGTCTTCGGACGGGCACCGGACGAGCGATAGATTCAATGGCGAGTTGTGAGATAGCCGAGATATGGAGGAAATCGAGACCGAGAGCGCGCCGAGTGCGCTCGGACCGTACTCCCAGGGTATCAAAGACGGTGACCGCGTGTACGTATCGGGCCAAGGACCGGTGGACCCCGAAACGGGCGACGTCGTCGCGGACGACGCGAGCGAACAGACCGCACAGACGCTGGACAACGTCTCCGCGATTCTGGAGGCCGCGGGAGCGTCGCTCGACGACGTGGTGAAGGCGAACGTCTACGTCACCGACATGGACGACTACGAGGCGGTCAACGACGTGTACGCCGAGTACATGAGCGAACCGTACCCCGCCCGGGCGGCCGTCGAAGTGTCGCGACTCCCGATAGAGATACGCGTGGAGATAGAAGTCGTCGCCCGAGTGTGACCGGTGGACTCGCGGTGACGGCGGCCAGTCAGCCGGCGCGCCCTCGATAGCGACGAGATCCGAACTACGTATTTCGGGCAAAACCGCGGTGGCTGTCGGAGGCATCGATGCCGTCATCGGCGTCTAGTCGGCAGTGTATATAGACGACTTCGAAAGAAGATAACTACGAAAGAGGTGGGGTTACTTTTCCTGTACAACGGCAAGCCAGAGACCTACCGATGCCAGCACCGAGATATAAATCCCGCGACCAGAAGGTAGACACAAAGAGAGCTATGCAGTTTGTAAATTTCTATATATCGAGCGCAGTTCGAGGCCGTCAGCCTCGGCTTGGGGAAAATCGCGTCGGCGTGAGGAGATTGAAAATCGACTCGCAGGTGAGCTACCTGAGTTCAGAGAGGTTCTGTGGACAGCGGTTCGTATCAGTCCTCGCCCGGCGCCGCCGATTCGACGCCACCGGTCGGCGACGGTTGCCCCGCGGTTTCGGCGCTGTCTTTGAACGTGATCTGCCAGCCGGTCAGGCCCATGACCAGCAATATGAGCGGCGAGAGGAAGCCGAAGAAGTAGTAGGGAGCGTACTCGAGCGTGGGCACCCCGAGCGTCCCGGCCATGAACAGTCCGCCGCTGCTCCACGGGATGAGCGCACTCGTCGTGGTTCCCGACGCTTCGATAGCGCGCGAGAGGTTCTTCGTCTCCAGTCCCTGTTCGTTGTACAGGTTTCCGAGAGTCATCCCGGGCACGACGATGCTCGCGTACTGCTCGGCCGCGAGGATGTTCATAGAGATTGCCGAAAGCGCGGTGACGCCGGTGAGGCTCGCAACGCCGTGACAGAGCCGTCCGAGATGATGGGCGAGAACCGCGAGAACGCCAGTCCGGTCGAGCATCCCACCGAGAGAGAGGGCGGCGATGGCTATCGTCACGATCCACGCGCCGCCGATCAGACCGCCGCTCTGCAGTAGCCCGTTCACGAGTTCCATCCCGGTTTCGGGAGCGGTTCCCGACTGTGCGGTCGCCCACGCCGCGCCGAATCCGGACCCCTGAACGAGTATCGACGTGCCGACCCCAGCGAAGACACCCGCCCCGAGGGCGGGAAGCGCGGGGATGCCGTACAGCGCGAGCCCGAAGGTGAGAATCAACGGGAAGAAAACGACCGGCGAGACGGTGTAAGCGCCTTGGATGGCCGATTGAATCGCTTCGATGCGCCCGGCGGGGATATCTCCGGCGGCGCTCAAACCGAGGGCGGCGTACAACGCGACCGCAATCGCGAACGCGGTGAGCGTCCCGGCCCGCATCGCGTTGATGTGTTCGTACAGGTCGGTGTTCGTCACCGCCGCAGCGAGGTTCGTCGTGTCCGAGAGTGGCGACTGCTTGTCGCCCGTGTAGGCCCCGCTGAGAATAGCGCCGACGGTCATCGGTGCGGGAATGCCGAGTCCCGACCCGATGCCGATGAGAGCCACACCGAGCGTCCCGGCCGCCGTCCACGACGACCCGACCGCGAACGCGGTCACAGCCGAGAGGACGGCCGTCACCGGGAGGAACACCGCGGGAGTGAACAGATCCAGCCCGTAGTACATGAGACTCGGGATGGTCCCCGCGTGAATCCACGAGGCGATGAGGGCGTAGACCGTGAACATGATGAGAATGACCTTCATGCCCATCAGGAGGCCGTCCGAGATGCCCTCGTACAGATCCGCCCACGACAGTCCGAGGTGGTAACGGGCGAACAGGCCGGTGAACGCGATGCCCCAAAACAGCGGGAACTGAGGGTCCAGATCGAAGGCGACGATACCGACGCTGAGGAACACGATCATCCCCGCAATCGGGACCAACGCCGCCGCGAGCGAGGGGCGTTCGGCCGGGTCGATATCGTCGAACAGACGGGGTTCGAATCCGACCATCAGCGCGCCCCGTCGATAGCGACGTCTGAGGCGACGATGCCGACAGACGGTGGCCGAAGACGGACTGGCTGAGTGCTCTCAGCCGATCCGACCGCTCGTTCTGGCGGACGGGATACGTCGCCCGGTCGTTCTGGAGACGGTGATAGCTCTCGTCTCCGTGGGCACGCTACGACGCGACTTATCGGGGCACCCGCACAACGTCCGTGTATCATACGTCTATGAACAATCACCATAGATAGCTGCAAATAGAAAAGGTTTCCATTTGGACAGGGATTTAAATGCTAGCCTCGGTGTGCGTGGATTTCGAAGGGACGTTCGGTTCGAAAATCGTGCTGTTGAATCCTCACAGTGTATCCAGCACGGTATCTCGGTTTCTACAGTTCCTTCGCACAGAGAGACCACGGTACGTCGGGTTCCGGTGATTCTGTGCGTCGGATATTTAAAAATGTACAGATATATCTGTCGTCCGGACGCGAACCGCGAGGGCGTTGAGCGTTCGGAAGTAATCGGATTCGACGAGCACTCACGGAGTCGGGGTCGGTCCGTACAGCCCGACTGCGTGGTCGAGTTTGTCGGGTTACCGAAGGCCCGAACGGGCGTTCGCCCCTACGTCAACGGTTCGTCGAGTGCCGCCTCGACGGCGTCGAGCAACGTATCGGAGCGAAGGAGCGAAAGCACGGCGTCGATATCTCGGTGGATCGGTCGGTCTTCGTCGAGGTGAGGGACGCGTTCGCGGACGGCCCGATAGGCCGCGTCGGTCCCGACGCCGGGGCTGCAGTCCTCCACGAAATCGAGCGCCTGAGCCGCACAGGCCAGTTCGATACCCACGACGCGGAGCGTCGATTCGACGGTCTCTCTCGCGGCGTAGGCGCTCTGTGCGCTCATACTGACGTGGTCTTCTTGGTTCCCGCTGACGGGGATGTTGTCCGTGGACGGCCGCCCCTGCGAACGGTTCGTGCTCACGAGGTCTGCGGCCGTGTACTGAGCGATCATGTATCCCGATCGAAGACCGCTCCCCTCGATCAAGAACGGGGGCAGATGCTCTTCTTGCACGTTCGGGTTCAGCATTCGGTCCATCCGGCGTTCCGAGATAGACGCGAGTTCCGCGAGACCGCTCGTGACGTAATCCAATCGCAGGGCTAGCGGTTGTCCGTGGAAGTTCCCGCCCGAGAGAACGGCGGCCCGGTCGGTTCCGCTCGCGCGGTCGTCCGCCTCTTCGGCGGGGAACACGAGCGGATTGTCCGTCGCGCTGTTGAGTTCCGTCTCGACGGCCTCGCGGAGGTGTCGGATCGAGTCCCGAACCGCGCCGTGCACCTGCGGCAGACAGCGCAGCGAGTACGCGTCCTGCACGCGGTCACAGTTGCGATGCGACTCGACTATCTCCGAATCACGGGTGAGTCGGCGAACGTTCTCCGCGCTCTCGGTCTGCCCCGGATGCGGGCGAACGCTGTGGATACTGGGATGCGAACTGGCAGTCGTGCTCATCGTCGCTTCCGTCGTCATCGCACCGGCGACGTCCGCCGCACGCATCGCACGCTCGGCATCACAGACGACAAGCGAGGCCAACCCGACGGTCAACTGAGTACCGTTGATGAGCCCCAATCCCTCCTTCGCACGGAGCGTTACCGGTTCGATGTCCTTCCGCTGCAGCGCCTCAGCGCCCGGAAGCCGCTCGCCGTCCACGGTCGCCTCGCCCTCGCCGGTGACGACAAGCGCGAGGTGCGCGAGAGGGGCGAGATCTCCGCTCGCACCGAGACTCCCCTTCGCTTTCACCACGGGGTGGACAGCCTCGTTTATCATCTCCACGAGGACGTCGACGATTCGTTCTCGGACGCCGCTGTAGCCTTTCACCAGCGCGTTGAGTCGAGTGAGAAGCATCGCTCGGACCGCTTCGGAGGCGAGTTCGCTGCCCGTCCCGGCGGCGTGACTCCGCACGAGGTTCTGCTGGAGCGTTTCGATGTCCTCCTCGGGTATCCGCTCTTGGACGAGTTCACCGAACCCCGTGTTCACACCGTAGACGGCTTCCCCGGACTCGACGATGTCGACGATGCGCTCGCGCGACTCGCGAACGCGCTCGCGAGCGTCCTCCGAGACTCGAACGGAAGCGCCGCGCCGTGCGACCCGCTCTACGGCGCCCGGCGTGAGAGACTCCCCGTCTACGACGACCGGTTCGTCAGTCACGGCGGACCACCTCCCCGCGCTTTACGACCGTCTGGACGTTCTGCACACCGAAGTTGTACGGGAGGTGCTCGTAGTCCGGCACGTCGGCGACCACCAAGTCGCCGAGCGCTCCCTCTCGAAGGGTCCCCGTGCCGTCCGTCCGGTCGATGGCGTTCGCAGCGGTGACCGTCGCGCTACGGACGGCCGACGCGGGTGTCATGCGCATACCGTTGCAGGCGAGGTCGATGGCGAACTCCATGCTCTGTGAGTAGCAGTTCGGGTTGAAGTCGGTCGCTATCGCGACCGGAACGTCCGCCGCCTCGAAGGCAGACGCGTCGGCGTAGTCGGTCGCGAGCGTGAACGCGGTTCCCGGGAGGAGAACGGGTGTCACGCCCGCGTCGCCGAGCGCCTCGACGTCCGCCTCGGTCGACTGAAGCAGGTGGTCCGCGCTCGTGGCCCCGACGTCGGCGGCCAACTGCGCCCCGCCGAGTCGCTCGAACTCGTCGGCGTGAATCTTCGGCTTCAGTCCGTGTTCCGTCCCGGCTTCGAGGACGCGGCGAGACTGCTCGACCGAAAAGACGCCCTCCTCGCAGAAGACGTCGCAGAACTCGGCGAGGTCGTTCTCCGCCACGACGGGTACCTGCTCGTCGACGACTCGGTCGACGTACTCGTCGGCGCTCGTGTCTTCGGGCACGGCGTGAGCGCCCATGAACGTCGGCACCACATCGATCGGATGCCGACCGGCCGCCTCGTCGATCGCTTCGAGCATCTTCACTTCCGTCTCGGCATCGAGTCCGTAGCCCGACTTCACCTCCACCGTCGTCGTCCCGTGAGCGAGCATGACGTCGAACTGCGCGAGGAGGTTCTCGACGAGGCGGGTGCGGGACGCATCGCGCGTCGCCCGAACCGTTCGTAAGATACCCCCGCCCTCCGCGAGGATGTCTTGGTAGTCCGCTCCGTCGAGTTTCGCGCTGAACTCGTCGGCGCGGTCACCGGCGAACACGGCGTGCGTGTGCGGGTCGACGAACCCCGGCAGCACCGTCTTTCCGGTGGCGTCGACGGCGTCCGTCGCGTTTTCCGGAGGATGGTCGCGCGTGACCTCCTCGGTCGGTCCGACTGCGGTGACGACACCGTCGTCTATCGCCACGGCACCGTCTTCGATCACCACCAACTCGCTGTCGTCGGTCGGGGTCGCGACCTGTGAGGCGTCGTGGACGACGAGGTCGGTCACGCCGACCACCCCGAGAGAAAGTGCGCCACGGTACGCGCTGCGGCATCGACGGTTCGCCCGTCGGTATCGAGCGGCGGCGCACACTCGACCAGTTCGAAGCCCGCGATTCGCTCGTCGTCCGCGAGGAGACGGACGAGTCGGAACAGTTCGCGCGGCAACAGCCCTCCCGGCGTCGGCGCGCTCGAACCGCCATACACCGCATCGAGAACGTCGATATCGACGCTGCAGTAGATGCGGTCGACGTCGTCGAACCCGGAGAGAGCCCGGTCGACGGCCTTCGGAAGGTTCTCCGCGACCTCCTCGGCGGTCACGACCGTGCCGCCGCGGTCGCGCACGTAGTCGTGATAGGTCGTACTCGTCTCGAAGTGTCGGGCGCCGAGACAGGCGTAGCTATCGAGTCCGGCCTCGTGCAACTGGCGGTAGGGCGTCCCGCTGGTCGGCCCGTCTCTGACTTCACGGACGTCGAGGTGAGCGTCGACGTTGAGGACGCCGACGCTCGAATCGTCCAAGAGCGGAGCGACGTTCGGGACGGTCAGCGAGTTGTCACCGCCGAGAAAGACCGGAAGCGCGTCGAGCGCGTGAACCGATTCGGTGACCTCCCGAACCGCCTCCTGTACCTCGGCGACCGACCCCGCGGGGAGGTCGATATCGCCGAGGTCGGCGACGCTATCGACCGCGTCCGTCTCGAAGTGGTGGGTCTTGACGCCCGCCAGCGCGTCTCTGAGGGCGTCGGGACCCTCGGCCGCGCCGCGCCGGGAGATGACCGCACCGTCGTACGGTTCGCCGACGATGACCGCGTCGAACGCGTCGGCAGCGTCGAGGTCAGTCGCGTTGACGACGTCGCCGAACTGCTCGTCTGCGGGGTCCGACGACGGCCCCGACCAATCCGGTGGTGCAGTGAGATGGCTCATCGGTCCTCTCGCATCGGAACGTGAACGTTCGAGGTCGTTGCTTCGTCGAGCGCTTCGTCGTACCCGGCGTCTGCGTGCCGGATGACGCCCATTCCGGGGTCGGTCGTGAACACGCGGCGGGCTTTCTCGGCGGCGAGGTCGGAGCCGTCGAGGACGACGTGGTTGTTGGTGTGTAGGGAGTTCCCGATGCCGACGCCGCCGCCGTCGTGGACGCTGACGATGTCGGCGCCGGCGGCACAGTTGAGCAGGGCGTTGAGGATGGGCCAATCCGCGACGGCGTCCGACCCGTCTTTCATCGCCTCGGTTTCCCGGTTCGGGCTGGCGACGCTCCCGGCGTCGAGGTGATCGCGCGTGACGACGACCGGCGCCGAAATCTCGCCGTCGGCGACGAGTTCGTTGATTCGGAGCGCGAATCGCGCACGCTCCGTCAGCCCGTCGTCGCTCTGGTATCCGAGCCAGCAGACGCGACTGGGGAGCCCCTGAAACGAGACTCGTTCCTGTGCGAGGTCTATCCAGCGGTGCAGTTGCTCTTTGTCCGGGAACAGTTCCTTGACGGCGGCGTCGGTCCGGTGGATGTCCGCTTCGTCTCCCGAGAGCGCGACCCAGCGGAAGGGACCCTTCCCCCGGCAGAACAGGGGCCGAATGTACGCCGGGACGAACCCCGGGAAGTCGAACGCGTTCTCCACTCCTCGGTGCTCTTCGACCTGTCCGCGGATGTTGTTCCCGTACTCGAAGGCGACCGAACCGCGCTCTTGCATTTCGAGGAGGCCCTCGACGTGACGTTGCATCGTATCGAGACTCTCTTCGACGTACCGGTCGGGGTCGGCCTCGCGTAGCGCGTCGGCCTCTTCGACGGTGTGTCCCGCCGGGTAGTAGCCTTCTAGTTCGTCGTGTGCGCTCGTCTGGTCGGTGACGATGTCCGGGACGAAGTCGCGTTCGAGCATTCCCTCGAACATCTCGGCGGCGTTCGTGTGAAGCGCGATGGAAAGCGGCTCACCGTCGGCCGCGGCGTCCTCGGCGAGTTCGATCGCCTCGTCGATGTCGTCCGTCTTCTCCATGCAGTAGTCCGTCTCGATTCGCCTGTCGATCCGGTGTTCGTCGACCTCGGCAGCGATACACACGCCGCGGTTCATCGTCACCGCGAGCGGTTGGGCCCCGCCCATCCCACCGAGACCGGCGGTGACCGTAATCGTCCCTTCGAGGCCCTCCCTGTCGGGGAAGTGTTGACGGGCCGCCTCGGCCAGCGTCTCGAACGTCCCCTGGATGATGCCCTGCGTTCCGATGTACGCCCACGACCCGGCGGTCATCTGGCCGTACATGATGAGCCCCTTCGATTCGAGTTCGTGGAAGTGTTCCCAGTCGTCCCACGCGCCGACTAAGTTGGAGTTCGCGATAAGCACCCGTGGGGACCGCTCGTGCGTCTTGAACCGTCCGACGGGCTTTCCGGACTGGACGAGGAGCGTTTCGTCGTCGTCGAGAGTTCGTAGCTCCGAGAGAATCGCATCGTACGCGTCCCAACTTCTGGCCGCACGGCCCGTGCCGCCGTACACGACGAGGTCCTCGGGGTTCTCCGCAACCTCCGGGTCGAGGTTGTTGTTGAGCATCCGAAGCGCCGCTTCCTGTCTCCACCCCTCGCACTCGATGTCCGTTCCCCTTGGTGACCCCTGATAGTCGAGCCACTCCGAAGAGGGACCGTCGGCTACATCCGCCGAGTCGTCGTCCGCCTGTTGGTGTTTCATGCGTACGTATACCATCGGCTGGCAGACTGATAGGCTGGGTTCTCCCTTTGGAAATGATTTTAAATAATCGGGAGGAACGAGACCCCATGTACAAGGCGGTGTTCCGGATCAAAAGCGACAGTCCGTACGCGGGAGCGACGTCGCAGAACGACACCCGAATCGAACTGTGGTGTAACGACCACTGCGACCTGCTGCATATCACCGGCGAGCAACGAGCGGACGTCGTAGAACACGTGAGGTCGAAAGTCGGCGTCCGCGAACGGATCGAAAACGGCGGCGAACAGACCGTCATCACCGAGGACTGTCTGAAAGAGTACGGAGACGACTATATCGAGGCCCACCTCGCGGCCAACGACTGTCTGCTCCTCCCGCCGCTTCGATACGAACACGGAGCGAAAGTGGTTCGCGTTCTCGCACTCGACCCCACGAACCTTTCGACGCTCTACAGCGGTATCTCGGCGGAACACGAGGTGACGGTCGAATCCAAACAGGAGTTGACGACCGTCAGGTCAGAGACGCCCGTGCTGTCGGTCGGTACGTTTCTCCCGACTCTCTCCGACCGCCAGCGAGACGTGTTTCTGACCGCGTTCGAACGGGGCTACTACGAGATACCGCGCGAGACGACGACGAGCGAGATTGCCGACATCGTCGGAGTCGGGCGACGGACGGCAGAACACCACCTGCGACGCGCCGAGGAGAAACTCGCGAACGCGTTCGCGGAGTATCTCTAGGACGACTCGGACGCTCTCACACGAGAACGACATCGCTCACGCAATCGCCCAGTCATCGTCCCTAATATACTTCCTCGGCAGGATGCTCACAGAATGCGGGACTGCCGTCCTCGAAGCGCACTCTGTATTCGTGGTTTTCTGGATCCGCGTAGCCCCCGTTGCGAACGAGAACGTCACCGTCGAAGAGTGAGAACTCGAACGTTTCAGACTGGGCTCGTTTCAGCATACGTTCTGTCGGGTCGAACCGTGCGTGTAGGGATTCAGCCATGGGATGTCGAGTTACTCGGAAGTGAACGCCTCGTTCGTCGATGGCGTGCTCCAACACTTGTCCATGTCCTCCTCACCGAAGCGGTCGTTGGCTGCTCGCGTACTCTCGACCAGATGCTCTGGTGAGGACCCGTCCGAAGGCGCAGAGGACGCACGTCCGTGGGCGATTCTCTCGAACCGCGAGGGACGTTCGTTCCACGGCGAGCAGTATATCGCACTGACGCTCACGACGAGGTCACGGATGACGGGTTGATCGACATTCCCGAAGAGACTGGGTGCGCGGTGGGATGCCAAACGAGAGCCGAATCGTTCCGTGGAGCGCCCAGTCGCTTGTTCGTGAAGACATCGACTTCTGGCAAGGTCGACTCCAAAATGATCTCGTCGAGGAGGCTGTGACGGCACTCGTCGACGAAATCCACTAGGGAGATTGGTTCTGCTAAATTCACGCATCAGAACCCCTCTATGTGGGGTGCAGTCTCAACTATAGCACGGCGATTCTGTATAGCTATATATGATTTATTCACGCGTGTGGCGCGCTGGATGCCAGATATTCGGGGAGAGAAAGGCTGGGAAGCGAGAATTTGTGTTCTCGGGTTCTACTTACGTGTAGGTGCATACACGTAAGTAGATTCAAGGGCCCCCACGCTGTACCCTCATCGCATCCGATGTCATCCACGAAATCACCGGGTTGCAACCATCGAAACGGCCATCTAGCGGCGGGAGGCCCGCGGTGAGCGTCGACGACGCGACCGAGTTCACCGAGACAGTCGATCGATACCTCCGTTCCAGCGGCGACTCCACCCAGTACCGAGATACCGCCGAGACGGTCCTCGGGCAGTTCGAGACGTGGCTTCGGCGCCGCGACCTCGACTCCTTCGAGCACCTCGAACGCGACGGCGAACAGATCATCCGGCGGTACGCCGACCGACTCAACCAACGCGTCGATGCGGACGGCATCGCTGCTTCGACAGCGCAGATGTACTACAACGTCATCAGTGGGTTCCTCGGGTTCTGCGTCCGCGACGGCGTCCTCTCGCGGAACCCGGCGACGACGGACCGCGCCCGCGAACCCTTGCCTCGCGACGACCAAGACCGCACGCAGCAGTTCTGGACCCCGGACGTCCGCCGTCAGCTAGTCGAATACACGAACGACCGAGCGTACGAGGCTATCGAGAACGAGGGCCTCGACGCGACCGAAACGGTCCGAGAGCGAGCGTTCGTCCACGTCCTCGCGTACACGGGCGTCAGAGGTGCAGAAGTCCTCCGAGTGAGCGGCGACGACCGCGAGGGCCGACAGGGGCTGACGTGGAATCGGGTGGACCGAGAGTCGTGGACGTTCCGAGTCTGGGGGAAATCGCAGTCGTGGGAAGACGTCTCCGTCTTAGAGCAAGCGCGCGACGCTATCGAAAGCTGGTACCGCGTACAGGACCCGCCGACGGACGAGTGGCCGGTGTTTCCGACCGCCCACGCCCCCTCGAAGTACGCCGCCGTTCGGGAGGCACGAGAGGATGCCGAGGACTTGCTCGCGGACGCCGACGTGGAGTCGGTTCTTCGGGAGTGCGAGATTGCGCCGCCGGCGATCACGACTCACGGTGCCCGGACGGTACTGGCGCGAATCGCCGAGAACGCCGGCGTCGAGGTGGACGGCGAGGCTCCGAAGTTGCACGGTGCCCGCCGCGGACTCGGCGATACGTTGTTCCGGAAGGATCGTGGACTGGCGTCGGACATCCTCCGACACAGTAGCCTCTCGGTCACGAAAGAAGCGTACTCACACATCGACGCGTCCGAACGGGGAGATGCGGCGAGTGAACTCCTCGACGAGTAAAAAAAAACGCTGCAAAGGAGAACGACCGTTACGAGGGCTGTCTCGACTCGCCTCAGTCGTTGTCTCTGCGCCCGACCCATCCAAGGAGGGTAGCGATAGCGACGGCGGCGAGAGCGAACCCGAATCCGGGCATCGACTCTACGGTTTCTCCGCTCGACGTGCCGTCGGCCGCAGTCGAGGCGGGGCTATCCGTGTCCGCAGGTGCCTCCGCATCGGACGGCTTCGACGTCGTCTGCGGCGTCTCCGTCGCCGTGGACGACGGGGTGGCCGTCTCCTCTTGTTGGACGGTCACGTTACCGACGGACGTGTCGGCAACCGCGACCGAATACGTCCCGGGCGAGTCGAACCGAAGCGAGAGATTCACTCGGCGTTCTTGGCCAGCATCGACCTCGACGGTCTGATTCGCGTCGGTCGCGTTTTCGTCGACGTAGACCTGCAGGTCGAACTCGCCGGAGGCGTCACCCGTGTTTTCGACGAGAGCCGACACGGTCACCGGGCTACCGGGTTCCGGTGACGACGTGTTGAGACTCGCCTCCGCGATGGAGAACGACGGTTCGGCGGGGTCAGATGCACCGCTGTCTCCGTCGTCGTCGTCATCGTCGTCGTCGTAACTACTGCTTCCACCGCCGCCTCCACCGCCTCCGCCGCCTCCGCCGCCACCAGTGTTAGCCGGTGCCGCAGTCTCGGTCGGAGTAGACGTCGCCTCGTTGTCCGGCGTGGACGTCGATTCGTCCGTATCGTCCGGCGTGGACGTCGTCTCGTTCGTACTATCCGGTGTGGATGTCTGCTCCGCCATGCCATCCGGCGTGGATGTGGAGTCTTCAGTCCCGTCCGGCGCTTCAGTCGCGGTTTCGGTCGACGCTTCCGTCTCCGTCGCCGTTTCCGTCTCGGTCGGCGCGTCCGTCTCCGTCGGTGTAGACGTCGCGGTTGCCGTTTCGGTGTCAGTCGGCGTTTCCGTCTCCGTCGGAGTGGACGTCGCCGTCGAACCTTCGACGGTCAGTTCCACGCTCTCGTACGACCCCGGCGAGAACGTCTCACCGTTTCCGTCGGCGAACGTCGTGTCGTCCCCGACGAACGAGATTTCGGTGGCGTCGCCCGCATCGCCGGTCACGGAGAACGTTATCTCTGCCAGAACCGGGTCAGTCGTGTCGGACGCCCGAATCTGGTTGAACGCGACCCGTCCGTCCTCATCGTTCACGACGGGGTCGTCGAAGTCCTCCGAACCCGAGACCGATTGGACGTCGACGACGCTCGAATCGTAGGTGACCGCCGTCTGATAGCCGCTCACGCCGGTGGCGTTCGCCCAGACGGTCACCGTGACCGTTTCACCGGGGTCCGCGGTTATCGTCCCGTCCGAGTCGGCCGCGACGTCCTCGCCGAGATGTATCCCCGTCGCGGTTCCCGTCTGCGCTGAACCGGCCGCGGCCGGGAGACCCACGGCTAGGACGACGAGAGCACACGCCAGGACGACGCGCGCGTTCCTCATGCGCCGTCCCCGCTCAGATTCCGAATCGAGACGGCGTCACCGACGTCGACATCGCCGTCGCCGTCGACATCGGCGGCGTCCTCGTCGATATCGACATCCTCGCCGGCTATCGACCGCTGGACTGCGTCCACGTCGTCGCTGTCGACGTCGCCGTCGCCGTCGGAGTCGCCCGTAACCGTCTCGGGTGCGGTGTACTGGACGGTCAGCGTCGGCGGGGAGTCGCTCTCCGCGGTTCGGATGTCCCAGCCGTCGTCGCCGAGTGGGAGAAGCGCCCACCCGTTGTTCGCCTTGCCGTTCGCCCACGCCTGTACGCTCGCTGTGACATCCACGTCCGTCTGGCCCGGGCTGACCGACCCGGTCTGGGCCGCGGCGTCGGACGTCGCTTGGGACCCGTCCGCTCGCACGCCGCCGTCAGTCGACTCCCACGTGTCGTCTTCGGTCCACCCCGCGAGCATTCGGTGGACCGCCGCCCCGTCGCCTCCGTCCGCAGTTTCGAGGGTGAGGGTGGCTTTTTCGACGTTCGCTCCCGGCGGTAATCGCCCGTCTTCGGTCCCGACGAGTCCGTCGAACCGGAGAAGCGCTTGCACGGCGTCCCCCGAACCGTTCGGGTCGTCGGTATCGACCGCCGCCGTCGATTCGGTCCCGTAACTCGTGTCTGGGTCGGACTCTCGGAGGGTGGTATCGACCGTTCCGTCGTAGCCGTCCGACCCCTGCTGGAACTCGACCTGCGGCGTGTCCGGGGACGACGGCGACGACGACACCTCGAAGCGTTCGTCGAAATCGAGGTCGAAGCTAAACTCGCTGTTCTCGTCGTCCTCGACGTCCCCCGTACCGGGCGAGTAGGTTCGGACCTGTATGCGGTCCGGGTCGCCGCCGCCCGGATGGAACTCGATGCGCCGGAGCAGGCCGTACCCCCCCTGGGTCCGGAACTGGTAGTTCGCCAGCATCTCGTAGACCGGGAGTTCGGCCTCGTTCGTCGAAACCTGGTGGGCTTCGCCCTCTTTGGTGTCGTGCCAGTGACCGCTCAGCACCATGAACACCTGCGGGTTCTGCGAAACCAGATCGTTCCAGATCGTTTCTGCGTGGTTGCCGTCGCCATCGGCCTCTTGGATTTTCTCCGCCCGCCGAGTCGGGTCGTCTCGGAGATACGAGTGCGTGGTGAGTATCGTCGCTCGGTCCGGATGCTCGTCGAGGACTTTCTGTGCCCATCCCAGAGGCGTCGACGGGTCGTCGACGCTCCCCGGAACCTCCCACTCTAACGCGAGGTGGAGGAAGTCGTATCCGCCGGCGGAGAACAGTTGGTAGGTGTTGAGGTTGTCGCGGTTCTCGTCGCCGTTCGTCGGCCCCGCACCGCCGAACCAGTCGTACTGGTCGTACCGCTTCGGGCCGAAGTAGTCTTTGTAGCCTGCGACGGAGGAACTTCGGTCCCACCACGTCCGCCAGTCGTGGTTCCCCGTGACCGTCGAGTAGGGTACCTTGCCGTCGAGCCTGGACATCACGTCGTCCATGAACTCCCACTGCGCGTCGATTTTGTCGGCGTTCTCCTCGGGCTTCTGATAGCCGTCGATTACGTCACCCTCGTGGGTCACGAAGACGATATTCTCGGAATCGCGGTTCTCGACTATCCACTTTGTCTGGTCGTGCGCGTACTGCGCCACCTCGGGCTTCCCGCTCAGTTTCGCTTCGGCGTACTCCTGTGTGTCCGGAAGGGCGACGACGGTCCAGTAGTCCGAATCTGAATCCGCGGCGGCACCAGTGGTCGCGCCGAACGTCGTCAGGCCGACGCCCGCACCCAGTGCGCCGAGAACGCTCCGCCTCGTCGGGGCCAGTCGGTCCCCGGATATATCAGTATCTCTACTCATCGTTTCACGTCCTCGTAGACCTGTTCGGACCGTCGGTCGGTCGCGAGAGAGCGCTCGTCGGTCGGGGAATCTTCCGTCGTCTCACACGCCTGTTGAGACGACATAGAACCGCTCTGTGTCCGTTCCTGTCGCTGTCTGCTCCGGATCTCCTGTAAGTTGTACATCGAAATTAGTCCTGAGAGAATGGTCTTCGCGGAGCGTGGATAGTTATATATCTGTTAAATTGCAGATGGAAATTCGGGAGACGGGACGGCGAACGCCGTCGTCGCGTCGGCGTCGTCCCATCGGATGCCGAGACGCTGTCGAGGGTTACCGACGCGCGGGAAACGGGTCGTTGAACCCAAGAACTGTCGAAGAGCGACTCCACGGCCGGTTCGCGGACGGCGGTAAGCGCCGCCGAACTAGAAGTTAGTCGGAGGACGCAGAAGCCTGTCGCCGGGTTAGTTCGTCGTTTGTGTCGTCTCGGTCACCGAACGAAGACACCATGTCCACCATGGCGGCGTCGAGACCCGCCTCGCCCCAGTCGGCTTTTCGCGGGACGCGCGCGCGGTAGACTCGCACGTCATCGAACAACTCCCGGAAGACAGAGCGTTCCTTCTGTACGACCTGGTCCAGCGTCTCGACCATGTCTCCGCCTTCGACCAGAGCGTCGTACGCGTGGAAGTACTCTCGGAGTCGCCCGTCCCACTCGAAGTTACAGATGGCGGTGACGCCGGACATCGCCTCCTCGGTCGTTATCTGTTCGACCGAGATGTTGTCCGCGTCCGGCGCCGCTTGGAGGAACACGACGTTGTCGACGGTGGATTCTTCGACGAAGTCCGCACCGGGGTACACCGACGTCACGTCGGTGAAATCTCGGTTGCTGCTGCCGAGAAGGGTGTCATTCAGGAAGGAGATGGCCGTCTCGGGCAGCGAAGCGCCTTTCTCGACCTGTTTGTCGATGAACTCGTGGGCCTCGTGGCGGATGCGGTCTTCCGTCGTGTCGTGTTCGACTTCGATTTCGGGGAACGACCCGATGTTGTACGGCCCGAGGTTCACGCCGAGCGGATAGCCGAGCGCGGACCCGTCCGCGCCGACCCAGAGGCGGTCGTCCGACAGGAACCCGGCGCCCTCCCGCAGTAGCGAAAGGAGCGTGTTCGTCTTGCCGCCGCCCCGCCACGCCGGAAACAGCGTCGTCTGGCCGTCGAGAGAGACGCCGGACGCGTGAATGAGCGCCTGCTGTCGTTCGACCTTCGCCTGCCGAATCTTCAGCTCCATCGGGTAGATCAGGTAGAACGGCTCGAATCCCGGAGTCACGTCGATGTGGTTCCAGCCGGGTTCGACCGCCATGTAATCGTTGCTGTAGACCACGAACTTCTCGCCGGTCCATCCATAGTAATCGTTCGGGTCACCCAAGACGACGTCCGGGTCCACCTCGTCCGTCGTCTCCCGGATGACCATATCCGGTTCGCGGTCGGGCGACCGGACCCGGTAGTGGTCGAACATCTTCCGGAACTGGACGTCGGTTCGGCCGTCCTGTCCGACGACTTCGACCAACAGGTCACCGAAAAAGTCGTAATGATACCGAGTCATGCGTCTCCACTCGCCCCGTGGATAGTGGTCACTTTCCAGTAGTTCATCATGCGTCGGAGTAGAGGTGACGCACATATTGTTATATAACATAAAACATGTCAGGGCAGTCGTTCGAATCCGCAGGTAGAGTCCCTTCTTTACCCACTAGGAGGCGTTTTAGCACGCCTATACCTGTATCTCGATATTGGATATCTCGTCAGTAATAGTATGCATTTCTGTATTTCTGTGTTCGGAGTCATTCACGGTAGGACGGGAGGTAGAACCGCATTAAATCAGTCGCGGTCGGCAGGAGAGCCGGTTCGAATCCCAACCCTCGGTTCGCACGACTCGGTGACAGAACGGCTCTACTCGCCCAACAGGTCGTCGAGGAGTTTCTGTTCTGCGACCCGGAGGTGGCGAGAGAAGGTTGGTTGAGAGACGCCGAGCGAATCTGCGAGTTCGCTCGCCGTCCGGTCGCGCGGCCACTGGAAGTACCCCGAGAAGTAGGCGGTCCGAAGCACCTCGAACTGTCGGCTCGTCAGGTTGTCGCGCACGTTCGCTCGGAACGATTGCGAGGTTTCGGCGGACTTCTCGCTGGTCCGCTTTGCGCTCAGTTCGGTCCCCGGGTACGACTCTTGGAGCGTCTCGACGAACTCGCGGACGTCCGACTGCGGGGGGAGTTCCACGGAGACGTCGAGGGACTGCTCGGAGGACGTGAGACGCTTGACCGCGGCACCCAAATCCGCGAGTCGCGACGGGAGTGTGTCTGCGGACAACTGCGCTTCCACCAGCGTCTCCTCGTCCCGTTCGGCTATCACGCGGACGTCCTCGACGGCCGTCAGCGAAGCGAGAGCGTCGGCGTCCATCTCGGCGTCGACGATCGTCATGTAGACCAACATCGCGCCGGAACTCTGCCGGACGCTCCCTTCGAGGCGTATCTCTCCGCCGACGCTCTGTGAGATACGGTGCAGCGGAGAGTTCGGACTCGTCACGCTGACGTCGAGTTCGATTATCGATTCGGTGTGAAGCGACTCTTTCGCGTCGGCCCCGTTGATGGCGTTGGCCGTCGTGACGCCGAGTTCCTCGAACATCAGTCGGGTCTGTTCGTCGAAGGCGTCCGGTTCCGTCGCGTAGACGGTCAACACGCCGTACCCGAACTCGTGGTACGTGAGGGGGATACTCGCGACGGAGGCGAACTCCCGAGTGAGGGCGTCGCGCCGCCAGCCGTGACGCTGGATGTGCCGACCGACGTTGTCGACGACCGTCGTCTCGCCCTCTCGGGCGGCGACGAGGCTCGGTTCGGTCGAGAACTCCTCGGGGTCGGCGGAGAGACAGTCGAGATAGCCCCGTTCGCTTCCGGCCCACGCGCGCGGGACCATCGTCTCCTCGCCGCGGTCGAGTGCCCCGATCCACGCGAAGGCGATGGACGGACCGTCGACGAGTTGTTCACAGACCGCCTGTTCTATCGCCTCGCGGGTGTCCGCCTCCACGAGGACGCGGTTGACCTCCCGTAGGAGTTCGTTGAACCGGTTGAGACTCGTCAGTTCCTCGTTGCGCCGCGAGAGTTCCTCCTTGCGGCGTTCGAGTTCGACCGACCGGCTCACCCGGTCGAGCGCGGCCTCCGCGTTCGCGGCCAACAGATTCGTCAGGGTGGCCTGCCCCCGCGTCATCCCGTCGGGCGAGGAGACGGTGGCCAACAGGCCGTGTTCGCCGAGCGGAACCGCGACGCTCCCGCCGGACGCTTCATCGGTGTCGTCCGCCGATTCGAGCGCGTCCCACTCGCAGTTCGCGGGGTCGCTCACGTCCAGCGAAACCGACGTGCCGTCGACGAAGCAGTTCCAGAGGGCCCCGTCTCCGGGCCCGATGGTGGGGAGGTCGACCGGACCCCCGCAGGCGACGGGGTCGAGGCGACCCGCCCCCTCGTCGTAGAGGTAGACGACGACCGAATCCAGTTCGAGAATCTCCGTCGCCGTGTCGAACACGATGTCGCCGACGCCGTGCTTCGTGTCCGCGGCGAACAGTTCGTGCGCCGAACTGTTGAGAGCGTGGAGTGTCCGTTCGTAGCGTTTCCTGTCGCTGATGTCGCGGATGACGCCGACCGAACCGTGCGTCCCGTCGGCGAACTGGAGCGCGGAAAAGCGCGTCTCGACGGGGATCAGGTTGCCGTCTGCGGTCCGTAGTTCCACGTCGAGTCGTCCGTCGTCCTGCCCGCCGGTCAGGATGTCTTGGATGACGGTGTCCGCCTCGGCTATGATCGACTCGTCGGCCAGCATCGTCGCGAACGACCCGACGAGTTCCTCGCGCGAGTACCCCGTCATCTCGACGACCGCCTCGTTCACATCCGTGATGCAGAAGTTGTCGTCGAGCGTGTAGATGCCGTCGTCGATGGTCTCTAAGATGCGCTGGTACTGGTCGAGTGACTCGCGCGTCTCGACGGCCTCGGTCACGTCGCGGTATCGGAGTGCGACGCCGTCGTCGAACGGGACCACGCTCACGGTCGCGCGTCGGCCCTCGCCGACTCCCGTCTCGAACTCCTGCGACGTACCGGTGAGAACCGCCTCCCAGCAGTGTCGCTCGACGGGAGAGGGGTCCGAGTGGACGGTCCAAAGAGAGAGACCGTCGGCCGCGGGCCGCGGAACGTCGAACAGATCGTCGAACGCCGCCGTCGAACGCCGCACCCGCCACCGGTGGTCGAGGACGCAGACGGCGTCGCCGAACGCCGAAGCGGTGTCGACTGCGTCCGACGTGTCGAGGGCGTCGGCGACGACGCCCCGCCCACCGGCGACCCACGCCACCTGCCGCGGTAGTCTGTCGCTCGATTCGACGACGCTCGTCGCTCCCGCCCGGTACGCACGCGCAGTCTGTTCTCTGTCTGGGTCCGCGAGAGCGACCACGACGGGCGTCGTCTCGTCGCGTCCGCAGACGGCCTCCGCAGAATCCGCGCTCGTACAGACTAAACAATCGGTTTCGTCGGTCTGGCCCGGTTCAGATTCGGAACCGGGCGGCTGAACGTCGAGAGAAGCGTCGTTCCGCAGAAGGACGCGAACGGTCTCTGCGTGCGAATCGTCGCCGACGAGACTCACTCGAATCTCGGACGACTGCGTAGCAGACCCGGTACTCATGGAGAGAGCCTATCCTCTCACGCGAGATAAGTTGCTAGTAACGAGATATCGCAAAAGTCCCGGATTCTGAACTGTATCCGCGGGGAAGTGTTCACACAACATATAGTAATTCCATACATTCATCTAATTCATAATATTTATTGAGAAGATTGATATATTATGACCGAATTAAGCCAAGTATGTCGGGGAGAGCAGCATACCACGAACCGTCTTCGCAGCCAGGTAACAACCGTATAGAGTGCATTCGAGAGGTAGAAGGGACCGAGCTACCTCCGTCGGTCGTCGAACTGTCCGAGGAGTACGACCGCCGAGTCGGCGAACGGAGCGAGTTCCTCTGGAAGTGGATCCATAACCTGTTCGATGCGTTTACGCTTCCGTGCGTTCCGTCGGAGTCCGTCGAGACGGTGAAGGAGACGAAGACCATCTTTACGATGTTTATCACGGTTCTTGACGACCTCGCGGACCGGCCCAGCGGAGGCGAGACGTTCGAGCAGGCGCGACGGATTCCGTACGCGATCGACGCCGTCGACTACGACGCCCCGGGCGTCGAGACGGAAGTGCTCGAGTTCGCGGAACTGCTCTGGAACCAGGTTAACGACCTATTAACCGAGGCACCGTGCTACAACGAGCACCGCGACGTCTTCCGCTTCGACCTCAGACAGGCCATCAACACGATGGGGTACGCGCAGGTGCTCAGCAAGAACCGCGAGATGACGAACCTCGCCGAGTCCCGTCACTACGGTCCGTTCAACATGGTGATGTTCCCCTACGCGGACATCGACCTGATGTGGACGCCGCGGTTCGCCCGCACCGAACTCGGCAAGCTTCGAAGCCTGCTCTTGGACCTCCAGAAGATGGCCCGCATCGGAAACTGGGTGACCACCTGGGAACGGGAACTCTACGAGGACGACTACACGGCGGGCGTCGTGGTGGAGGCACTCGAACGAGGCATCATCTCCTACGACGACGACCCGGAGACGGCCATCGAGGCGATTCAGAACCACGAGATACGAGAGCAGTTCGAAGCCGAGTGGCAGTCGCGATACTACGAGGCGCTCAGTCACAACTACGACATCGAGAGCTTCGACGTGAACGAGTTGATAGAGGGAATGCGGACGGTCATGGAGCACCACCTCGCGAGTCAGGGTCAAAAGTAACGGACGGCGCGAGCGGCTTCGGGGCTCTCTTCTCGTTCGGTCCGCCGACGCCGCGTCCGAGAGTAACCGCCGAATCCGACTGTCTCTATCCTGCAGTTCAAGTAGGAGGAGTGCAAATCTGCGCTTATGCCCGTTGTCGAAGTGTCGCTCCCCGACGAACTGCTCAGCGAATTCGAACACCTCGTAGACGAGGAGTTCGTAACAGAGGAACAAGCCGTAGAGGAACTGCTCAGTATGGGCATCGACGCGTACAACGTCGACGTCGTCGACGACTCGCCCCCGGGCGACGACTTCATGGAAGGCGCAGAGAACAACCTGTTCGACACCGCGGACGACCCCGGAAACATCGAAGACGACCGCCTCTGAGACGGCGCGACCGTTCTCGTCTTCCGGACGGGACGCCGACCGTTCCGAACGATACCTCCCACCCCGTGACCGAGAGACGAACGGCCGACTCGTCGGGAGCGACGCGCGGAGGCTACTTCTCGAATCAGTTTCGTCTCGCGGACCCGCCCATTTCAGCGAAGACGGCCGAGTCGGTCACTCTTCTAGGTCGACGCGGCAGGTGAACTGTCGGCCGCGGTTGGCCGCGACGTAGCCGTAGACCCGTTCTCCGACGCGCGCGACCGGACCGAGTCCCATCAGCCAGACGACCGGGAAGAACACCCGGTACTGCCGGAGGAGTTCGCGGAACGCGTAGTAGCCCTCGTGTGCCTCGTCGCCGTCGAAGGCGTACATCGCGCTGTCGAAGTCGACTCCGTCTCGGTTCCGGTACTCGTCGGGTGCCGACGACTGCGGAACGAACCGGACGGTGTCGTTCACGTCGAGGATGCGGAACAGGTAGAGACTCCGCATGCAGAAGTAACATCGACCGTCGAAGACGACGTCGAGCGTTCGGTCGCTGACGACGCGCCCGTAGAGTCGGTCCCACGCGACGAACGTCAGGAGAATCGGGTAGGTATCGGCAAACAGGATACCGAAGAGGACGACGACGCTCGTCTGAAAGCCCAAGAGTCCGAGCGCGAAGGGAGTGATGCCGATTCCGGCGAGCACCGCGACGAACAGTCCGAGTTCGACGACGAGCGTTCCGATAGCGGCACCGGTAATTACCGTCGGGTACTCGACGAGTTCCGGTCCGAGGGGGACGTGCCACGGGTACGCGATGTCGCGAACGACGATTACCCGCGAGAGGTGGACGGAGCCGAAGTATCCGGCGTGAAAGCCGCCGAAGGGACCGTCGGGAAACAGTTTGTCGAAGCCGGAACCGAAGTATATCATCGCGATGATGACGAGCGTCCACTTCAGTCCGGGCAGTGGGTACGAGTCGCGTCCCGACACGATGAACGACCGAAGCGAGTCGACCGTCTCGTTTTTCGTCCGCCGGAGCCCGTCTATCGAGAGCGCGTCGGTCTGCGAGTAGACGGTGTACACCAGCAGAAAGTACACCCCGATGAGAAGCGACTGCGCCTCGCCGGACGTGATGTGTATCTGTCTGGCCGCGGCGAGGTGCGCCAACAGCAACGCCCCGACGCCGCCCGTGAACCGTATCCGGTAACCGAACGCAAAGAGGACGAGCAGTCCGATGAGGACCCACTTCTCGACGGTCAAGACGAGTCCCGGCGCGACGGGCGGGAGGGTCCACGCGAACTCCGGCGTCAGGTGGAACGGTACCTCGACGAACCGCTGCCAGTCGTACATTATCGTCTTCCAGACGAGCCAACTGGCGATTATCGCCCGGCCCACGGCCAGGTTTATCGGCGACGAGCGCTCTTCGTCGGCGAAGTAGTTAATGAACATGTCGCGCCTCCAGTGCAGGTTCGGTTTCGGAGACCGTCTCGTTCGATTCGGTGGAATCGTCGTACTCGTAGACCATCTCCTCGGAGTACGAGACGACTTCTGAGCCGTCTTCGGACGTCTCGATGGTCATCTGGTAGAGGCGGATACCGACGAACTCGGAATAGTTCTCCACTAAGCTGGGCGTCCACGTGCTCACGTGTCCGTGAGAGGGGAAGTGAATCATCTGTTGGGGCGGTATCTCGCCGTCCGTCCAGGCG
Source organism: Halopelagius inordinatus (assembly GCF_900113245.1). Lineage (NCBI taxonomy): Archaea > Methanobacteriati > Methanobacteriota > Halobacteria > Halobacteriales > Haloferacaceae > Halopelagius > Halopelagius inordinatus. The sequence goes on along the minus strand of NZ_FOOQ01000003.1, from coordinate 55,469 downwards.
AGTCCGCGTCGGGGATTGTTCCGTTCGAGTTCCGTCCGATACTCCCGAGCGCTGTGTAAGAGGAACTTCGCGGCCTCCCGCCTTTCGTCCTCGGTGAACTCTCCCGTCATCCGGTCGTGTAACAGCGACATCCGGATGCCGTGGAAGGCCAGCGTGGATTTCCCGTCGAACCTGAGTTCGTTCCCCTCTTCGTCGACGACTCGGAACTCGTACTCGATTCGCTCTTCGTCCCACGTATCAGAGAACTTGTGCCACGTCGTGAACGGCGGGACGGTCAACGGGATGACCGTCGTCTGAAAGAGGAACAAGACGACCACGAGACCGACGGTGAACGTTCGTCGGACCGTCCGGTTCCGGTTGTAGTATATCGCCACTCCGGCGACGGCGAAGAAGCCGAAGAATATCAGCGGAAGTATGAACTCCGCGAACGGCCGGAGCAGGTCGACGACCGATTGCAACGCCATCCGTTATAGACGCCTCCGGTAGTCGAGACGTGTCAGCCCTGTGTGCCCGATCATATACTGTGGACACCCGTACAACGTTCTTTATTATTAATCTGCTAACCCCGTAATCAAACCGGTTACTGTAGTCGAAAAGCGAAGGATCGGCAGCTAGCCCGTTATTATTGCCGGCTATCGGCGGAAGAATCGGTCGTACTAGCTCAGACCGCGTCGTCCGGTGTCGCGGGTAAACCGGTGGTCAGGAGTCGAACGCTCGCTGGAACGGGCGGACAGACCGGTCGTCGGGGCGACTCGGCGACGGAGACCGTAGGGTTCGAGTGACCGTCTCTCGACTCGTAACGCTCTTGTCTCGGCGTCACACACCCGATTGCCGTGGAAGTGACCATCCGGTGTTACGGGGGCGTCGCCGAGGCGGTGGGAGAGCAGTCGCTCTCGCGCGTCGTGGAGTCGCCGTCCACCGTCGGTGACGTGATCGCCGGCCTCGCCGCCGAGTTCGAGGAGTTCGACCCCGACGCGTTCCCGGACGGACTGGTGTATCGGGTCAACGGCGGGCGCGCCGACGCGGGAACCGGTCTCGGTGACGGCGACGCGGTCGTCATCTCGGACGCGGTCAGAATGGAGTGACCCCGGAGGACGGCCGCGACACCAGAGTGGAAAACGACCGAAAATCGACACAGAGCACGAAACCGACGATAGCCGTCGCCGATTATTCGGGGTTGACGGGCGCACTCGGAGCCACTCTGACGACGAGAACGACCGACGGACACGACGAACGTCGTCACTTTCGGTACGCAGTCGGGGCACGTAAAAAGGCCGTCCTCGAAATCCGGGTTACTCCTCGTCGTCTTCTTCGGCGTCGCGGATGTCGCCGAGACGACTCACCAAGTCGTCCGTCGAGACGTCCGACTCGACGCTGACGGACCCGTCGTGGTCGTTCTCGTGGACGCTGACGCCCTCGCCCGCGTCGTCTTCGTCGTCGGCCGGTTGCTGCTGCTCTGACTCGTCGTAGCTACCAAAACCCATACGACAACATCGGACGGCACACAAAAAAGCGGTCCGGTACGCGTCGGAGCCCGGGACAGTCAGTCGTCCGCCGGGGTCGGTTGCGTGAGCGACCCGTCCTGCCACGTGCCGCGGCGGTACCAGGCGACGGCTATCAACGCACCGAGGACGTTCGAGACGGTGAACGCGAGCCAGATTCCCGACGACCCGAACTCCTGTGCGCCGAACCACGCGACGGGGAGGCGGATGACGCCGAGCATCAGAATCGAGACGGCCGCCGCGGTGAGCGTCTCGCCCGCGCCGCGGAAACTCCCCGTGTACGACCGCATGATTCCGATGAAGCCGAACGACGGCGCGACGTAGCGGAGGAACGCCGTGCCGACGTCTATGACCGCCGGGTCGGTGGTGAAGACGGCGGTAATCGGCCGCGCGCCGAACCACGCGACGACGCCGAGGAGACTCAACACGACGAACATCACCTTCGCCGCGAAGTTCGCGCTCTGTTCGGCCCGGTGTTCCTTTCCCGCGCCGATGTTCTGTCCGGTCATCGTCTCGACGCCGCGGGCGACGGCTATCGCGGGCAGGAAGATGACCGAGAACACCCGCGTCCCGATGCCGTACGCGGCGACGACGGTGGGCGGGAACATGGCGACGATGAACAAGAGCAGGTTGATAGAGAGCGCTCGTCCGGTCCCCTCGACGGAGGCGGGCGCGCCGATGGCGAACAGTTTCCGCGCGAAAGAGAAGTCCGGGCGCATCTGCGAGAGGCGGATTCGAACGCCGCGGGTACCGCTGAACATGATGGCGAGTCCGACGACGAGAGCCAACGCGCGCGAGAACACCGTCGCGATGGCCGCGCCTTCGATTCCCGACCCGGTGAATCCGGTCATCGAAAGCAGTTGGGACTCGACGCCGCGGAGACCGAGCATGCCGAAAAGCGGGTTGTTCTCGAACCCGAAGATGAGGAACGGGTCGATGAAGATGTTCAGAACCACGGACCCGAACATCACGAGCATCGGCGTGATGGTGTCGCCGTACCCCCGCATCAGCGAGATGAACACGAGGAAGCCGAACATGAAGGGCATCCCGAGCGAGATGACCTCCATGTAGTCCGTCGCGAGGGGGAGCACCGCTTCCGACGCCCCGAGAACGTCGAGGAACGTCTCCACGGCGAAGAAACCGGCGATGCCGAGGAACACCGACCCGACGAGCGTGATGCTCACCGTCTGCGAGGCGGCGTACTCGGCCTCGCTCTCCTCGTCGGCGCCGATGTGCTGGGCGACGAGGACGCTCCCGGCCACGGAGAGGCCCATCCCCAGCGAGATGAGCAGAAACACCATCGGGAAGCCGAAACTGATGGCCGCCAAGGCGTTCGTGCTGTACTGGCCGAGCCAGAACGTGTCCGCGAGGTTGTACGCCGTCTGGAGGAGGTTCGTGACGACGATGGGAAGCGAGAGGTAGAACAGCGGCCACCCGATACCCCCGGTCGTGAGGTCGAACTCCTCGGGCCCCTTGAAGACGCTCCCGAGTCGGTCTCTGAGGCTCATTCGGCCGTCACCACCGTGCTATCTTCGGCGACGACGTGGTCGTCGATGTGCCGGTAGATGACCGCCGCACTCCGTTCGAGCGAGTGACCGGCGGCGACGTGGCGCGTGCGGACGCCCTTCAGGTACGTGGCGACGAGCGACGCCGTCTGGTCCGGGTCCACGTCGGCGCGGAAGGTTCCGTCCTCGACGCCCGCGGCGACTATCGACCGAACCTGCGAGACGAACGCCTCGTCGAACTGTTCGAGTCGCTCTCGGTACGCCTCGTCGTGAGGGGCCTGCGCTTGAATTTCGAGGAGCGCGGTCTGGAAGCCGTCGCTCCGCCGTTCTCCCGGTGCCAGTATCGTCTCGACCAACCACCGGAGGCGTTCGACCGGCGTCTCGCCCTCCGGGTCGGTGATTCGCGCCTCGAACCGGTCGAGGAGGTGTTCGAGAAAGGAGACCAACAGATCGTGTTTCCCGTCGAAGTGGTAGTGCAGCGCCGACTTGCTCAGATCCGACTCGTCGGCGATGTCCTGCATCGTCAACTCCGCGTACCCGCAGGTACGGAGTGCGCTGTGCGTCGCAGTCATGATTTCGTCCGCGGCGTCCGTGGTCATTCTGTATCTGACTGACCGGTTAGTCAGCGTTCGTACTAGCTGACTGGCCGGTCAGTGAAAAGTCTTCTATCTTCGTGGCGAACCGGCCGCGCCGCCTTCGAACAGTCTGCCCCTTCGTCAAGCGTTTTGGTGGCGGCCCGCACACCGGTGACGCATGGACCTACGACTCGACGGAAACGCGGCGTTGGTGACGGCATCGAGTAGCGGACTCGGAAAGGCGGCGGCGCGAGCACTCGCCGCCGAGGGAGCGAACGTGGTGATGAACGGCCGCGACGAGGGCCGGTTGGACGACGCCGTCGCGGACGTCCGCGAGGACGCCGCGGAGGGGGCGTCCGTCGTCGGACAGCCGGGCGATCTGACCGTCCGCGAGGACATCGAGGCGTTGGTGGACCGCACCGTAGAGGAGTTCGGCGGTATCGACCACCTCGTCACCTCCGCGGGCGGGCCGCCCAGCGGACCGTTCCTCGAAACGACCGACGAGGACTGGTACGACGCGTTCGACTTGCTCGTCATGAGCGTCGTCCGCCTCGTCCGCGCCGCGGCGGACCCCCTGCGCGAGGACGGCGGCGGCACCATCGTCAACATCACCTCCCGGAGCGTCAAGGAGGCCATCGACGGACTCGTCCTCTCGAACTCGGTTCGGATGGGCGTCATCGGACTGGAGAAGACGCTCTCGAAGGAGTTGGCCCCCGAGGTTCGCGCCAACGCCGTCCTCCCGGGGTCCCACGAGACGCCGCGCATCGAGGAACTCATAGATCAAGGGGTCGAACGCGGCGACTACGACTCCTACGAGGACGGGTTAGACGACTGGGCCGACGACGTGCCACTCGGTCACATCGGCGACCCGATGGACCTCGGGCGGACCGTCGCGTTCCTCTCGTCTCCGCTCTCGGAGTACGTAGACGGCGTGGCCGTCCCCATCGACGGCGGCGGCGGGGCGTCGAACCTCTGAGCGGCGAGAGCGTCGCGAACCGCCCGTACGTGGCAGTTCCCCGCGACAATTCTTATCCGCCGGTCGACCGAACGCGTACAGAAGGGCTCGCGAGCGAGCCACAACCCCACTCATGAAATCGACGACGGAGACCGTGCCGAACAGCGTTTTGGACACGCTTCCGCTTCAACTCGCCATCCTCGACCCGGACGGGACGATTCTCGACGTGAACGAAACGTGGACCGCGGAGAGTCTCGACGAGAGCGTCGGGGCGTTCGACCCCGTCGGCGAGAACTATCTCGACGTCGCGGCCGCCGGGGACGAGGTCGGACGCGAGGTGGCGGCGGGCCTCCGAGAACTCCTTGCGGGGAAACGCGAGACGTTCGACGCCGAATACCCCTGTCACGGCCGCGCGGAGGGAGAACGCCGGTGGTACCACCTTCGCGCCGCCGCGTTCGAAGAGCGGGGAGAGCGGTACGCGACAGTCATGCACGCCGACGTCACGGAACGTAAACTGGCCCAACTGGCCGCCGAACGGCGCGCGGACGAACTGGCCCGAGAGCGACGACAGCTCTCGCTTCTCAACCAACTCATCCGTCACGACCTGCGGAACGACCTGAACCTCGTCCTCGGCTGGGGCGGACAACTCGAATCGGACGTCACGGGAGACGGCGAGTCCGCTCTGACCCGCGTTCTCGACGCCGCGACGCACGCGTACGAACTCACCGAGACGATTCGCGACGCGATGGAACTGCTCGAACGGTCGGACGCCGAACCCGAACTCCGACCGACGAACCTCGGCGCGGTTCTCAGACGGGAGATGGAGTCGCTCAGGTCGACGCACGAATCCCGGACGACGGACGTCGAGGTGCGCGGCCTCTCGGAGTTGCCCGAGGGCGTGTTCGTTCTCGCGACGCCGCTTCTCGCGTCGCTGTTCGGGAACCTCCTGAGCAACGCCGTCCACCACAACGACGAGAAACGGGTGGTCGTCGAGGTGAGTGTGGAGACGGGCGACGGGACGGCGACCGTCTCCGTGGCGGACAACGGTCCCGGGATTCCCGAAGAGATAGCCTCGGAGATGTTCGACCGAGGGAGTCGCGGACTCGACAGTTCGAGCACCGGACTGGGCCTCTTCCTCGTAGACAGTCTCGTCGACCTCTACGGCGGCCGAATCGGCGTGCGCGATAACCACCCGAAGGGGACGGTGTTCGACGTCGAACTGCCGACCGCGTGAGAGGTGACCCCAGCAGACGAACCGGAACGCGAACGGAACGCGGGCCGAGACGGACGGGTTACTGGACGCCCCGGACCTTGTCGCCGAACTTCTCTTTTACCTTCTCTAGCTTCGGCGGAATCTGGACGGCGCAGTAGGGCTGGTTCGGGTTCTTCTCGTAGTAGTCTTGGTGGTGTTCTTCGGCCTCGTAGAACGTCTCTAGCGGTTCGACTTCGGTGACGATGTCGTCGTAGACGCCGTCGGCTTCGAGTTCCGCGATGGTCTCTTCGGCCGTCCGTCTTTGGTCGTCGTCGCGGTAGAATATCGCAGACCGGTACTGCGACCCCACGTCCGGTCCCTGTTTGTCCTCCGTCGTCGGGTCGTGGATGGCGAAGAAGACGTCGAGCAGTTCCCGGAACGAAATCGTCTCCGGGTCGAACTCGACTTGGACGACTTCGGCGTGTCCGGTCGTCTCCGAACAGACCTCCTCGTAGGAGGGGTTCTCGACGTGGCCGCCCGCGTATCCCGAGGTGACGGACTCGACGCCCGTCAACTCCTTCATCGGCGCTTCGACGCACCAGAAGCATCCGCCCGCCAGCGTGGCGATTTCAGTCTCTGCCATACAGCTACTTCGGTCTCTGCGGCGAAAAGTCCCGCGGCACCGGAAGGTCGGGCGGCGAACGGGACTGCGGGTGGTGACGGACGACAGCGACCGGCGACGACGCCCGCCTCACCAGCCGATGTCGTCCAACGCGTCGAGGAGGAGGTCAACGTCCTCCTCGGTGTTGTAGACGTGTAGCGACGCCCGAACCGCACCCTCGGGGTCGGGAAGTTGTCTGACGACGAAACCGCGCTCTTTCAGCGTCTCGACCGTCCGTTCGGGCGCTTCGACGGTGAACGAGACGAGACCCGACTCCGGCGTCGCCGGACTCAGGAGACGGCCCTCTGGAACGCCCTCGGCGAGTCGCCCCGACAGTTCTCCGACCCGCCGTTCGACGGTGTCGAGTCCCACGTCCTCCATCGTCTCGATGGCCGCCCGAAGCGCCGCGTACGGGGCGAGGTTCGTCGTCCCGACTTCGAACCGGGGCGCACCGCGTTTCAATTCGTACTCCTCGTCGGTCGGAGTCTCGACGCTCCGATAGCCGACGGGGCCCGGATGGAGGTCGTTCGCCACCGACTCCTCGACGTAGAGGAACCCCCCGCCCCAGGTTCCGAGCAGCCACTTGTGTCCGGCGGCGGCGACGGCGTCCGCCCCCCAGTCCGTCACGTCGAGTCGGGCGTGTCCGGGCACCTGCACGGCGTCGACGAGGACGAGTGCCCCGGCGTCGTGCGCGACGTCGACTAACTCCGAGACGGGAAGATGCGTCCCGTAGTTCCAGGTCAGGGCGCTGAGACAGACGAGTTTCGCGTCCCGCACGGCCTCCGCGTACGCCTCGCGGTCGATTCTCCCCTCGGTGCTCTCGACGACGCGAACGTCGACGCCTTCGCGGTCCAGGGCCGTCCACGGCAGGATACCCGCCGGATGCTCCAAATCGGTCCGGACCACCACGTCGCCCGGGTTCCAGTCGATGGCGGACGCGACGCGGTTGATGCCGTCGGCGGTGCTCTGCGTCAGCGCAATCTCCCGTTCGGTCGCGCCGAGGAACTCCGCGACGACGCCTCGTATCTCCTCGTAGGCGTCGAACGCGAACGGGTACGGCCCCTCCTCGGCGTGGGCGTCGAACTCGTGTCGCCGGAGCATCGATTCGGCGGCGGAGACGACCGGTCGCGGACTCGGTCCGCTGGCACCGGTGTTCATGTATCGGACGCGTTCGAGCGTCGGAATCTGCGCTCTGAGGTCTGCGGGCGAGGTCATGGCTCTCCGTTCGGCGGCCTCCGTAATAGGGTTCCGTAGCGGCCGGACCGCAGAAACGCGCCGTCGGCGAGCATCGACGCGGACCGCAGCGCATTTCATGTCGATGATTCAACCATAGGTCGTGCTGCGCTTCGTATCCGCTCTCTGTGATCGCTCGACCGCGCGACGGGGTGCATCCGGGTGATTGAACTCGCGCCCTCGCTTTTCGGAGGAGGGTTGCTCCTCCTCTCGGCCGTCGTCGTCGCGTTCAGCCTCCGGCACGCGGTTCGAGGGCTTCGTCTCGTCACCGCCGACCCGATTTCGTCGGCGTCCGAAACCGGCGACTTCGTCCGCACGTCGGGGTCTGTCGTCACGACGGCGGAACGACTCACCGCGCCGTTCACCGGCACGGCCTGCGTGGCCGTGCAGTTCGACGTCGAAGAGCGAGGAGTCGGATCGTACTACCTCCCGAGTTGGGAGCGAATCGGCGGCGGAGGGGCGATCACCGGGTTCGAGGTCAGGGCCGACGGGCGACAGGTAGCCGTCGACGACGACGCCTCGACGGTCAGCCTCGACCGGTCGTCGTCGGTCACGGTACCGCGGGGCCAACAACCGCCCGACCGCGTCCGAGACTACCTCCAGACGACCGAGGAAGTGACCGCGAGAGGCGCGAGAGTGCCGAAACCGTTGGCCGGACGGTTCTCGTTCGGCGACCGCCGCTATCTGGAGCGTCGATTAGACCCCGGTGACCGCGTCACCGTCTTCGGGCGCGTCGCCGACGGACGCAGACCCGACTGCCATCTCGACCCGTTGGTCGTCTCCGACGCCTCGCCGGGCAGAACCGCGTTCCGCATCGCCCGCCAGTCCGCGACCGGCCTCGCCATCGGCGCCGTCGCCGGTGCGATCGGTCTAGCGGTTCTTCTGCTCTGAACCGCCGTCGGGAGGTGGTATCGCCACTCGCGGTGGTTGAAATTAGGGGCGGACAACAGACACGTTCGCACCAAGTACCCCTACCCGTGCGCCCGACGTCTGATGCCCGAAACCGTAGAAGAATGGTACGTGAGGTTGAATAAAAGTCTTGTGTCGTCGTCTGCCGTTTGTCAGACGAAAACGGGTCGTTCCGCGGTATCAGTTGGCACGGGTTCGGCGCGTGTCCGGGGCGCGTCCATCTGTCGGTCACCCCACACACCGTCCGGTGCCCCACCGTTTAGGGAAATCCCGCACGTCCGAGCAGACGTGACGCTTCAAAACGAGAGTGACACCTTCGACATCGGCGGCGAACTGACGGTCCACCGCCTCGGATTCGGCGCGATGCGCCTCACCGGCGAGAACATCATCGGCAGACCAGACGACGAAGAGGAAGCGAGAGACGTCCTCCAGACGGCGGTCGAACTCGGTATCGACCTCATAGACACCGCCGACTCGTACGGTCCGGGCGTGAGCGAACGACTCATCCGCGAATCGCTCGCGCCGTACCCGGACGACCTCGTCGTGGCGACGAAAGGGGGGCTACTCCGGAACCGCGACGGCGACTGGCTTTCCCACGGCGACCCGGACTACCTCCGCAACGCGCACCTCGCGAGCGTGGACCGACTCGGCGTAGAGGCAATCGACCTCTACCAACTGCACCGACCGGACCCCGACACCGACTTCGAGGAGTCGGTGACGGCGCTCGCGGAACTGAAAGACGAGGGCGCGATACGTCACGTCGGCCTGAGCAACGTCTCCGTAGAGCAGTTGGAGACGGCGCGCGACATCGTCGACATCGCCACCGTGCAGAACCGGTACAACATCGCCGACAGAGAGTCCCGAGACGTTCTCGACGCGTGCGAGGACTACGGCATCGGCTTCATCCCGTGGTCGCCCATCGCGGCCACCGACTTCGAGGACAAGGAGGCCGCGTTGGTCGAGGTGGCGAGCGAACACGACGAAAACGAGTATCAGATCGCACTCGCGTGGTTGCTGCAACAGTCGCCGGTGATGCTTCCGATACCCGGCACCTCGAGCGTCGAACATCTGAAGCAGAACGTCGCGGCGACGCAGGTGGAACTGCGCGACGACGAGATGGCGCGACTGAACGAGTGACGACCGTCGAACGGGCGGTGTGGGCCGACGCGACGTAGCCCCGCCGCGCGTCCACTCGTCGGGCAGTTTTTGTCGGATTCTCGTCTCGGTGCCGACGGCGACGCGTCTCGGAGACGTAGTTACGTCTCGATGAGAGAAACAGAGTTACGTCTCGATGAGATGGTGGGAACGCCCGCCCGTAGGCGGGCGATAGGATGGGATGGGGTTCGATCCGAGGTGGGGGCCTCGGACAGATGGCAGGGAGGCGACGACCCGCCGGAGAGCGCCCAGAGTTCCACAGCGAGTGACCGGGCACGGATGGGGGGACCGTGCGGCCGGGACCCGCGTTCGCCGCGGCACGACCGACGAGGGTGGACGGCGCGATGGGGGGCGCGCCGAACGAATCGGTGGGGTGCTGGGGTGGGATGTGACGGATTCAACCGTCGGCCGTGCCACGCGGTGGGATGGTTCTGGCTCGGATGCGATGACTGACTATCGCGTGCTGGGGTTGGGACGAGAGTCCACGGAACGCGGGCCACTGCGGGCCAACGAACTGGGACGTCCCTCTCCGGCGGGTCTGCTCGTCGTCTCGATGGCGACCGACTGCGTCGTCGTTACCGCCTGCGTGGTCGTCGCGTACGGGCGCGTGCCCTCACCATCGAACATCGCGTCGGCGTCCCGGGAGGGACTCGACGCGAAGCCTACGAACGGTGGTCGTCGCAGTGCCATCGATTAGTAGGATAGACGCTATACCTATAATGCCGAACAGTCGTTCCAATTCGTTGCACCGTTTCACTACTGTTTCAGATTTTGACTGGTCGTTAAGAGCTCGTGAACGACGATACCGCGAGAGAAAACTATCGTGCCTGTCGAAACCGAAGCCCGCCTCGCGACGGAGACACGACAGATAGAAAAATATTCTTTTTATGTTATTAGTTTGTGTTCCATACATTCTTTAGAAAACGAAGTATTTAGGAACACATTATCCGATAGTGCGTCCCAAAGCCAGTAAGTTTTTGAATCATTCACACCGTGGATACTCACAACAGGGGCGACACCCACATGACCCACACCATCTTCCGGTTCGTGTTCGCGTGTGCGGTCCTCATCGCCGGAACGACCGGTGCCTTCGTCGGGCCTGCGGCGGGCGCGCCGATAGAGGGGACGGTAACGGTCACCAACGGGACCGTAGAGACCGTCGACGGGACCGCGTACGTCTGGCGTACGTCGGCCACGGACGTGCGCGTCGACGCGGCGGGCCCGATTCCGTCGTCGTCGTCGGTCTGTATCGCACCGACGGCGGAGAACACGTCAGCAGTGAACTGCGTTCGCGGGGACGGAACCGACAACGTCACGCTCAGCATCTCGTCGTGGTCGACGGACGCCGCCGGAACGTACACCGTCTACGAGAAGACGGAGAACGGTCGGAACGTCATCCAACGAGAGGCGATACACGTGATGGCGCAGTCCGGTGACATCGACGGCGACGGACTGTCGAACGCCGACGAAGTCGGCGGCGACACCGACTTCCGAACGGCCGACACGGACGACGACGGCCTGAACGACGGTGTGGAGGTCAACACCCACGGGACGAACCCCACCAAAGCCGACACCGACGGCGACGGCCTTCCCGACGCGATGGAGGTCAACACCTACGAGACGAACCCGACGAAAAACGACACCGACGAGGACGGCCTCCCCGACGGGGCGGAGGTCAACGTCCACGAGACGGACCCCACCAAAGCCGACACCGACGGCGACGGACTCGACGACGCCGCGGAACTCGAAACGTACGAGACCAACCCGAACAAAGCCGACACCGACGGCGACGGACTCGACGACGGTCCCGAGATAAATCAGTACGAGACCGACCCCACCAGAGCCGACAGCGACGACGACGGACTCGACGACGCCGCGGAAGTCAACGAACACCAGACGAACCCGAACAAAGCAGACACCGACGGCGACGGACTGAGAGACGGCGAAGAGGTGAACGTCCACGGCACCGACCCGAACGACCCCGACACCGACGACGACGGGCGAGACGACCAACTCGAAGTCGAAGAGGGGACCGACCCCGTCGAGACGTCTCGCGCGAGCGACATCCCCGGCGAGGTTCTGGCGGGCGCGGGAGTTCTCCTCGCCGCCGTCGCACTCGCCGGGTACTACTGGCGGCGACGCGACGGTGCGACTCTCCCCGACGACGGCGACGGAGACGACGACGCCGCGGCCACCGCGACGCCACCCACAGAAGACGACTCCGAGGCACGGGACGCGGGGTGGATGGCGACGCCCGCAGACCGAACACACGGCGACGGAGACGACGCCGAATCGGACGTACCGCGTCCCATCACTCGCGAGGACGAGGTAGTGATGCTGTTGGAAGACGCCGGCGGCCAGATGGAGCAGAGCGAAATCGTCGAACACACCGACTGGTCGAAGGCGACGGTGAGTCGCGTCCTCTCCTCTATGGCCGACGACGGCAAAATCACGAAGATATCGCTCGGTCGTCGCAACCTCATCACGCTTCCGGGCGACGAACCCGAGGGAGCGAAGTCGCCGTTCGAGCGAGAAGCGTAGCCCCGACTGAGAATCCCCCGAAACGGAGAAAATTTTTGCGAATTCTACAATTTTTAGACGGTGAGGGAGCGGGCGGCGGCGTCGTTCGCCACCTTGAGGGACGCGGCGACGGACGCAGAAGGCATGGGAGAGATACGCGCCGACTACTCCGAGGAGACGGTCATCGTAACGGGCGGCAGTTCCGGAATCGGACGCGCAGTCGCACTCGGATTCGGTGACGCGGGCGCGACGGTGATAAACGCCGACGTGCGGGAGGAACCGAAGGACAGAGACACCGGAACGCCGACGCACGAACTCGTCCGCGAACGGGGCGGGGAGGCGACGTTCGTCGACGTCGACGTCTCCGACCCGGCCGAAATCGAAGCGGTCGTCGACTACGCCCGAGAGTACGGCGGGGTGGACGTGATGGTGAACAACGCCGGAATCTACACGAAGTCTCGCTTCCGGGACGTGACCCCCGCGGAGTTCGACGAACTGTACGGCGTCAACGCCCGTGGGGCGTTCTTCGGGACGCAGTACGCCGCCGAGGACATGATATCGCGCGGCGTCGAGGGCGTCGTCCTCAACACTACCTCCGACACGCAGGGGAGAGCGTCGTGGGACCACTCGCACTATGCCGCGACGAAAGGCGCCGTTCGGATGGTGACGCGAAGCGCCGCACTCGAACTCGCACCGGAGGGCGTCCGCGTCAACGCCGTCGCGCCCGGCCCGGTGGCCACGGAGATACGCGAGGGGTGGTCCGAAGAGGCGTCGGAGTTCGGACCCGACGGAGAGACGCCCTCGCTTCCGCTTCGCGCCGCGACGCCCGACGAACTCGCGGACGCGTACCTCTATCTCGCGAGCGACGGCGCGTCGTACGTCACCGGCGAAACGCTCTGGGTCGACGGCGGCGGCCACGTCTGCTGAAGCGAACCGGAAGTACCGGGCGGGGACGGCAGAGACGAGAAACAGAGGCGACGGAGAACGGCTGTCTTTGAGAGATACGGCGGGCACGGGTCCATCGGCGCTAGCAGTCGGGTCGAGAACGGAGCGAGCCTCGACAGCCGGCGTCTGCGGCAGGGGGTGGGGGCGGGAGCGGGGGCGGGGGCGGCGCGGCAGTAGTGGGGGTTAGGAGGGGGAGCGCGAGGGGGAGGAAAGGGGGAGAAGAGATTCGCACGCGCTCGGGGTGGTGTCAAGTCAGTGTATATTAATGAATAGAAAGGTATACAAACCAGATAACGCACAACGTTGACGCTGGTCGAACGCGCCACGGGCAGGGCCGTTTACACACAACCAGCCCGGCACCGACGGCGGGAGTTAGGGGGCCCGCCCCGGTGCCACGTCCGCCGCGCCGGATGCGGCGGTACCCTATTCGGCGGCGGATTCGCGTCCGCCGCCACGCGCGGGTGACGCGGCACGGACGCGCCCACCCGTTCTCGTTCATACGTACTCGGAGAGCGTCGGCGACGGACCGCAGACGATTCGGTTCGTGGTGGTGTTTTGCTTCCGACACGAATAGTAAGAATTCAGCCACAAACTGTTTAGACCGATAGTCTAGAAAAACAGATAGTGTTCGAAAGGCCATATTCAGGTCATCTATCTGGGACGCGGCGGGGAGGCGGTTTAGAGGCGATAGCCGCGAGGGAACCGTGATTTTCGGATGGCGCGAGGGAACAGCTCTCACTCTGGTTACCCTTGTAGTCTTGGCCGGTGTCGCCCCTCCCGTCCTCGGCGTCGGGAGTGACACCTCCCGGATAGTTCGACCGGTAGAACAGGGGTCTGACGACGCGTCCGGGACCGTCGCGTCGGCGGCGGACCGGTCGATAGGAACGGAGTCGTCGGAGACGACGACGGAGAGACCGGCGAACGACTCCACGGGGTCGAACGCGAGCAGAGCGAAAGCGAAGCTGGACTCGTCGCTGTGGAGGGTCGGTCGCGCGTCGGACGCCGACCGGACGGAGACGGAGAGCGGTGCCGTCGCCTTCGGCGCGTCGAACGACGCCGCCGACCGGCGGGACGTCGTCGTCGAACTCGACAGGAACGCGACGCGGGCAGGACGGGACGCCGTGCACCGCGTCCTCGGTTCCGAGGCGGTGCGCGGTAGCCACGGCCGGTACGTCGAGGTGAGGGCGACGGACGACGAAATCCGTGCACTCGCAGAAGAGTCGAGCGTCTCGTACCTCCGCGCACCCATTCGCCCCGTCTCGTTTGCGGGGTCCGACGGCACGACCGGAGCAATCGAGACGATGAACGTGAGCGCGCTTCACGAGGCGGGGTACACGGGCGAGAACGTCACCGTCGCCGTCATCGACGTCCAGCAGTTCGACCTCGACCACCCGGCGTACGCCGACAGGGTCGTCGCGACGAGAGACTTCACCGGGAGAGGCATCGACGGACGCGGGGGCCACGGGACGGCGACGGCGGAACTCGTCGGCGAGACGGCGCCGAACGCGTCGGTCGTGTTGGTTCGGGTCAACTACCTCTGGCAGTTCTACGACGCGGTGGAGTGGTTAGAGACGGAAACCTCGACGGACGTGGTATCGATGTCGCTCGGGTGGTACAACGCCGGTCCGTTGGACGGTACCTCCGAGATGGGCGCGGCGATAGATCGGAGCGTCGAGAACGGGACGGTGTGGTCCGTCTCGGCGGGGAACTCGGCGGACGGAGACCACTGGAACGGAACGTGGACCGACCCCGACGGGAACGACCGATTGAACGTCTCCGGAACGCGCGAGTACTTCACGCTCGACGCGCGGGCGGTGAACGATCAGATACCGCTCGGAATCTACGCCTCGTGGAACGACTGGCCCGCGACCGACGAGGACTACGGTATCTGTCTGTACAACACGCCCGACCTGAATCGCTCCGGGCGCATCACGTGTGCGGACGGGACGCAAGCGGGGAGCGAGCCTCCGACGGAGAGTATCGGAGGGAAAATAAACGCCACAGACGAGAACGAGACGCTGTATCTGACGGTCGAACACGTCGGCGGGAACGCGACGGCGGACTTCGATATCTTCCTCGGGAACTACCTCAGTTTCCGCGACTCGTGGACGAGAGAGCGGAGTCTCACCCTTCCCGCGACGGAACCGAACCTGCTCTCTGTCGGGGCAGTCGACGTGACGACCGGAGAACTCGAAGCGTACTCCTCGCGCGGGCCGACCATCGACGGACGCCGGAAGCCCGACGTGGTCGCTCCGGACAACGTCACATCCAGCGCTTACAGTCCGACGTTCCGGGGCACGTCGGCGGCGGCACCCCACGTCGCGGGCGTCCTCGCGACGCTTCTCGACGCGAACTCCCGACTCTCGCCCGACGCACAGCAGGTTCGGCTCCGCGAAAGCGCGCGCCTCGTCGGGTCCGGGCCGGATAACGACACCGGCTACGGCGCCGCCGACGCCACTCGCGCTATCGCCGGACTGAGTTCGTACGACCTGCCGCCGGACGGTCGTCTCGCGTGGAACGGGACGTACCGACTCGACACCGGCGGCGGACCGGTCCCCGACTCGCTCGTCGTCTCGGCGCCGAACGCGACGCTCGACGGCGAGGGGGGAACGTTCGACGCCGGGCGGGCGGACGGGGCCGCGGTTGCGGTCACCGAAGACGGGGCAAGGGTAACGGTTCGGAACCTGACGGTGCGAAACGCGGAACACGGACTGGACGTGTCGAACGCGACTGCCGTCCGCCTGTCGGACGCCGGGGTGGACGGCGACGTGGCCGTCCGGAACGCGACGACGGTGAACGCCACCGAGGTCAGATTCGGCGCGAACGCGTCGGTCGTCGGCCGGAATCGAATCGACGTGCGCGACGCCGACTTCGGGACGGAGACGACACTCCGCGCGCGAGAGGGGAACCTCACCGTCGTGAACGGGACGACGGCGGGGAGCGCAACGCTCACCGCACGGAACGGGACGACGAACGTGTCGAACCTCTCTGTCGCCGGGATGCCCTCGGTGGACGCGTCCGGAGCGAACCAGACACTCGCTCTCGGGGAGACGTCGGAGACGCCGCGTTCGAACCTCTCTCGTCTGTCCACCGCCGCCACGACCGAGTTCCGGACGAACGAGTCGGCGACGCTCGCTCTCGGATACGACGACGCCCACGTGAACGAGTCGGTACTCGGCGTGTGGGTGCGTTCGTCGGGCAAGTGGACGGCGGCGAACGCCTCTCTCGACACTCAGGGGAACGTTGCGACTCTCGACGCGACGCAGAACGGCACGTACGCCGTGTTCGGACGCGGCCTCCCGGCGGTGAACGCGCCCGACGAGGTGGCCGTCGAGTCCGCCGTGGAGTCGGAGACGACGGCGAGCGTCGACATCGAGAACGTCGGCAAAGCGGACTTCAGCGTCCTCGATTCCGACCTCGTCGGTCCGGACGCCGAGGAGTTCTCCGTCTCCGACGACGGGACCGGAACCGTCGCGCCGGGCGAGTCCGCGACGGTGTCCGTCTCGTTCGCGCCGACGCGGACGGGGGCGGCGAACGCGACGCTCTCCGTCTCGACGGACGAGTTCGACGTCGTCGACGTCCGCCTGAACGGGACGGCGACGGAGAAAGTGACTCCGACGCCGACGCCCACGCCGACGCCGACGAGCAGACCGACCGACGAAGACGACGGAGGTGTCAGCGGTGGCGGTGCGCCCGCCCCGGCACCGACGCCGGAACCGACGACGGCAACGCCCACCACGACTCCCACGACGCCTACCGCGACACCGACGGTGACGCCCGTGCCGACGACGACAGAGAGACCGACGCCCGTCGCGAATCCGACGGTAACTGCCGTTCCGGAGCGAACGGACGCGGCGAGAAACGAGTCGCGGGCGACGGAGAGACCGGCGAATCGAACGCCCACCCTCTCGACAGAGTCCGGCGCGAGCGAACAGAGCGGTCCGTCGCAATCGACTGACACGAGAGCACCGGGGTTCACGCCGTTGACCGGCGTACTCGGGGTGGTACTCGCGACGCTCGTAATCGCCGGTCGGCGCGACTGACTACTCTGCGATCAGGGAGTTGGGGCTGAGCGTCGTCGGCGACGGCCCTTCGGAGCCGGTGAACTGCGCGAGTGGAGCGTCGATGAGGATGGCGTCTTCGATGGAACGAATCGAGTCGAACGGGATGCGGACGCCTTTGCGCCCGGATTCGAGGTTCGGAAACCGGTCGGTGTCTACGTCTGCGACGAGTACAGACGCGACGCGGTTCGCGTCGAAGTCGAGGACGAAATCGACCGCTTCGCCGAGTCGATAGCCTTCGCTCCCGAACACGGGCATGCCCGCGATTGACGGCATCGGCGTCGAGTTCGTGGAACTGTCGTTGGAGAGGGGGCCGGAAGACATACGTACCTCCGTGTCGCTCCGAGGGCAAGAAAACGTCGGCCGCTTGGGATGAATGTCTGGATATCTAATCTCTCTAGGTGGCACCTGTCACGTCGCTGGCTCGGATTTCAGTCGTGGGGAGTACTATCCCGGCAGTACGCGCACTCTGCGGTCGAACAGCACAGTCCGGAATTCGTGAAGGGTGTGCGGTGCGAGTAGAGTTCGGACCGCCGGAACAGTCCACAGAGGGGACGGTTTTTACGAATCTCGGGATTTCGAAGCCGTGTCGGAGGTGTGTGCATTGTAAAAATTGTGCAATGTCTAAGCAGTCTACGGCGAGCGGAGCTCCGTAACCTTTGAAAATTTCTGGAAGTTTTAGAATTTCTAAGACATGGAGGCAGTTCTCGAACTGCAAAGAGTCCGAATTCTTCGAGAAGTTGTCGAAGTGTTCCTCCGGATGTTCAGAGAGCTGCCAGAGAGAAATCGATACGGTAGTATGCGAAATTCTTACAATTTGTGAACATCGTAGATTGTGGGAGTTGTGTGGAGTTGGTAGAATGTTCGGGAGGAATTATATGGGATGGCGCGGAAGGAGAGAACGATTTCCGGACGGTACCGCCGTCCACGAACTCCACGATGTCAACAATGTGTGCAACGTCTGACCGGATCGAAACGGGAGGGAAGTAGGATGTCGAGGGCGGTGAGCGTCTCCCTGCAGAAGGGCGGCGTCGGCAAGACGACAATCGCGATAAATCTCGCGGACGCACTCGCCGCGCGGGGGAACGACGTTCTCCTCGTGGATTTAGACCAACAGGGTAACGCGACAGAGGGCGTCGGATTGAAACACCTCTACGAGGACGCGTCGCCGAATCTCGGCGACGTGTTGACCGACGACGACCCTCTCGACGTGCGCGAGGTCATCCGCGACCGAGAGACGTTCGACGTCGTCCCGGCGCACGTCGATTTAGACGACATCGAAGACCGGATTCGGAACTCCACGTTCGGTGTGCTCTGGGTTCGACGCCGCATCGTCGAACCCCTCCTCGACGAGGAGTACGACTACATCGTCATCGATTCGCCGCCGAGTCTCGGACCTCTCTCTGACGCGTCGCTCATCGGTGCGGGGCACGTCATCGTCCCGTTGCTCATGAGCGAACCGAGCGTCAGCGGGTTCGAGCGGATGGTCGAACAGCAGATTCGGCCGATTCGCCAGGAGGTCGGCCTCGAAATCCTCGCTATCGTCCCCAACGACCTCAGCGGAAACAACGAGGAGCGTCGAATCATCTCGAACTTAGAGGACTCTCCGTTCGCCGAGTACCTCCCCGAGTTCGCGCGGACGGCGAAGTTCGACGAAACCGGGTCGCCGGGACCGGGCATCCGGCATCGCATCGCCTTCAGTCGCGCGTGGCGCGACGGGCAGACACTCCGCGAGTACGACCCCGAAAACGACATGCTGGACCGACTCGACCGACTCGCCGCGAGCGTCGAGAACGGAGGCCCGGAGAATGCCTGACGAGAACCGATTCGCGAGGCTGGGCGACGCCATCGGCGAGTCGAACGAGGGAGAGTCCGAAGAGGAGAACGGAGCGGAGTCGTCCGAGCGAGAACCGTCCGAACCGACGGCGGAGGCGAAGTCCGAATCCGACGACCGTGAAGACGGCGAGGCGGCGTCGGAAGCCGAGACGGAGGAGACGGGCGGCGGACCGGCGTTCGAGTTCGAGGCGACGACGGCAAAGAGCGTCTACGTCCGCCCGGAGACGGTAGACGTGCTGGACGACGCGGAGTTCGAAGTCGAGTCGTTTCTCCGGCGGGAACACGACGTGCGGGACGTGACGGGGCGGGAGTTCCACGACGCTCTCGTCCGCGTCGCGGCGGAGTACCCCGACGAAGTCGCCGACGCGATTCTCGCCGCGCGCGACGACAAAGAATAAACCGTTCAGCGCTATATTCGGACGGGATACCCGATCGTCGAGTGCAGGTCGGTCGCCCGACGTCCGGCGTCCGGCTATCGGGACGACGGTTGTTACACCGAACTCGCGTGTCTTGCCCTTGTGACGGCGCTCGAAAGAGTGAACACTTCGACGGACGCGGAACCGGACGAGAAACCTGGTCCGAACGTTCGAGAACAGAGCTGAGCTGCGTCCTCCTCGACGTTCGAGAGGGTGGTGAGCGCCGCGTCAAAGTGAGATCCTGTCCGCGGCGACCTTTTATACCCCAGTTCCATTGAGTAGACTATGTCTCAGAGTCGGTCGCTGATCTCTGTTCTCTGCGTCGACGACGAGCCCGGAATGGCGGAGCTGATCGGGACGTATCTCGAACGGTTCGACGATCGACTCTCGGCGACGGCCGCGACAGGTTCGCGCGAGGCGCTCGAACTCATCGACGAGACGGAGTTTGACTGTATCGTCAGCGACTACGATATGCCCGGGTCCGACGGGCTTCAGCTCCTCGAAGCCGTCAGAGCGGACTCCCCCGACCTGCCGTTCATCCTCTTTACCGGACGCGGCTCAGAAGAGATCGCCAGCGACGCGATCAGTAGAGGGGTGACGGACTACATGCAGAAGGAATCAGAGACGGAACAGTATCAGGTTCTCGCACAGCGGATTTCCAACACCGTCAGACAGCACCGACTCAGCCAAGTCGCGACGACTGCCAGAGAGAACGCCGAAACGATCCTCGAAGCCTCACCGAACGCCATCTTCGTGACGACCGACGGGAGATGCGTGTACGCCAACCCCACCGCTCTCGATCTCGTTTCGTCCGTCTCGAAAGCGGACGTTCTGGGTTCTCCCATCTCGACCTTCCTGCACCACGACCACGACAGAGACGTGTTTCGGGACGCCCAGCGCGGCGACGCTCTCGAACAGGAGCGACTCTCCGTCCGAGACGACGGAGAGGAAACCCCCGTCGAAGCGACCACTCGGGAGATCACGTGGGACGGGAACCCGGCCGTCGTGTACATCCTCCGCGACATCACCGACCGCATCGCGTACGAGCAGGAGCTCGGATACCGACAGTCACTCCTCAGGTCGACGTTCGAGGCCAGTCCCGACGGCATCCTCTTCACCGACACGGAGAGGAAGATCATGACCTACAACGACCAGTTCTTCGAACTGTGGGGTATCCCCGAAGAGGTTCTCGAATCCGGTGACAGGAAGCTTGCCCTCGAAATCGCTCTCGACCGGGTCGCAGACGGGGACGCGTTCCGTCAGTACATCGAATCCCAGTATCAGAACCCCGAGGAGTCGCAGCACAACCAGGTTCGGCTCCGAGATGGGACCATCGTCGACCAGTATTCGACGTTCGCTCTCGCGGAAGACGAAACTCCCCTCGGGGTCGTCTGGTTCTATCGGGACATCACCGAGGTAAAGCGGCTCGAACAGACCCAACAGGAGGCGTTCGACCGGATGACGGACGCCGTCTACGCGGTCGACGAAAACTGGGATTTCACCTTCCTGAACGAACGGGCCGGGCGGTTGTTACGACGCGACACAGACGACCTCCTCGGTGAGAACGTCTGGACCGAGTTCCCGGAAGCCGTCGACACCGATATCTACGATCGGTACCACGAGGCGGTCGAGGGGAACGAACCCGTCTCCTTCGAACTGTACTACGACCCGCTGGAGACCGAGTTCGAGATTCGAGCGTTCCCATCGGAGACCGGGCTGACGGTGTACTTCCGCGACATCACCGAACAGCGCCAGACCCAAACGGAGTTGATGCAGAGCGTCGAAACGCTGCACGAACTGTACGAGACCGCGTCCGACCCGGAGATGTCGTTCGAGGAGAAACAAAGAGAGCTCTTGCAGGTCGGCAGTGAGTATCTCGACCTCCCCTACGGGTTCGTCACGGAGATCGCGGAATCGACGCAGACGGTCGTCGCTTCGACCGGCACTCACGAGCTGTTACAGCCGGGAGAGTCCTGTCCGCTTGACGACGCCTACTGTCGGAGAACCATCTCGACGGAGTCCGGACTGTTGGCCGTACAGAACTCGGGCGCCGAGGGGTGGAGCGGCGACCCCGCACACGAGAGATTCGAACTCGAGACGTATATCGGCGGGAAGATCGTCGTCGAGGGAGAGCTCTACGGGACGGTCTGTTTCGCGTCCAGCGAACCGCGTGAGGGCGGCTTCTCGGAGATGGAGTGGACGTTCGTGGAACTCCTGAGTCGGTGGCTGGCTTACGAACTCGAACAGCGCGAACACCAGTCGCAACTGGAGGCGAAGAACGCCCAGTTAGAGGAGTTCGCCAGCATCGTGTCACACGACCTCAGGAACCCGTTGTCCGTCGCCGACGGATATCTGGAGTTGGCGATGGAGGAAGACGACACCGAACACCTGTCCAAGGTCGAACGGGCGCACGACCGGATGAAGGGCCTGATCGACGACATTCTGACGCTGGCCCGAGAGGGCGAGATCGTCAACGAACCGACTCGGGTCGACCTCCGCACTCTGATCGAAGGCTGTTGGGAGAACGTAGATACGGAGGATGCCCGTCTCGTCGTCGACGCCGAGGGCACCGTCGTAGCCGACGAGAGCCGGAGCGCACAACTGTTGGAGAACCTCGTTCGGAACGCCGTCGAACACGGGGGAAGAACCGTTACCGTGACCGTAGGCGACCTCCCCGACGGCTTCTATCTGGAGGACGACGGCTCCGGGATACCGGAAGACGTGCGGTCGAAGCTGTTTCAGCCCGGGTTCTCGACGAAGGAGGGCGGTACCGGCATCGGACTCCGAGTCGCGGACCAGATCGCCACCGCTCACGGCTGGGATATCGCCGCGACAGCCAGTTCCACCGGCGGCGCTCGGTTCGAGATTACGGGCGTCGAACGCCCCAGCGAGACGGTCGTGTGACATCCGTGGGTCGTCTCGACGTCCGCGTCGTGAATTCGCGGGTATCCGACGATCCTCCGTACTAGCCGGTCGGCCGGTGTCGTCGCCGAGTCGAACTTCCCGCCGGTGAGTCCGCGAGTCTGAGAACAAACGCGCGCTTTGACGCGCCGCGAGGTTATTATGTGAATCCTGTCGCGAACTACCCTAATCGGACACACCAACATGATGGGACTCGAGTTCGGAGAGACGACCGTAGCAGTCGGCGACGACGTGGTCGGGCGAGTACTGGTCGAACAGTTCGACCACGTCCACAGGACGAGCGTCGAAGACGCCGACGTGACCGTCGAATTCCGTCGCGGGTTCGTTCAACCGCCCGACGGATGCATAGAGATACACGGCGGTCTCTGGGTTGACCACGACGAACTGTTCGTCGACGCGAGAAAGGGAGCCCCCGGGTTCGACCTGACCGGCGCGATTCACGAGCGAATCGGAGACGGCGGCCATCAGGCGAAGATAACGGGGAACCCGCTCCGAGAATCCACCGAGATAACCGTCTTCTACGACGAACGGGCAGTCGAGTCGAACAGCAGAGTACTGCGACAGATCATTCGAAGCTACAACAAAAACTACGCGAGTCGAACCGAAGTCGTCGCGGTGAACTTAGCGGAGTATCTCGTCGAAGCTCTCCTCCACCAGCGCTTGCTCTCGAACGAGAGCGCACTGTGCCACGCGAGCGGCGTCGTTCGGGGCGGCGAGGCGACGCTCTTTGCGGGGTGGGGCGGCGTCGGGAAGTCCGAAGTGAGCGGAGAACTCGTACGCGAACGCGGGTACGACCTGCTGGGCGACGACCTGGTGGTCGTCTCTCAGGACGGGACCGCGTCGCCGTACCGAAAGCGGATGCCCGCGTATCCCCAGTCGATAGCCGACGGCGAGACGACGTACCGAGAGGTGATGGCGGGACGAGGACCGCTCGACCGGGGACAGTGGCGGGTTCGAGAGCGACTCGGAGGGTCGAAGTCCGTCCGTCGGATGGTCCTCCCGTCGTCGCTGTCGGGTCACTCCGAGGACGTGGCTCGTCTCTCGGGGACTCCGGTGACGACGGCGGTCAATCTGGTCGTCGAAGATCGCGAGGAGATCCGCGTCGAACGCACGACGCCCGAGGACATCGCCGAACGCGGTGCGTCCACGATGATGGCGGAGATCGACTCCTTCACCGACAAGATGCGGGCGGTTCACGCCGCCTCACCGACGTACTGGTCGGGGGTACGGGAGATGACCGAACAGTCCGACCGGACGTATCGACAGGCGTTGGCCGAGGCCGATACGTACCTCGTGTCCGTTCCGCCGGAGGCGTCCGGATCTCGGCTCGTGGAAGTTCTGTCGAATCAGGTGCTGTCGGACTCGGAGTAACTGCGGGTCGTGTTCGACGGCCCCGACTTCTCTCTCGTCGGGGAGCGGTCGTGCGCCGTGTCGTGACGCGAGCGCGGTTCGGCGTCGCCAGCAGTGAAGTTAATAAAATAAAATCGGACGTTCAAAGTATGTAGATGGATTCTATCTCGGGTCCGTCTTCGGAATTTGGCCCGTCAACTATTGGTATTAGTAATGCTAAAGAGTGCTATATGGACACACACGAACGACTCTTCCTCGAAGAGATGATAGAGACGTTGGCGGTGAGCATCGCGAGCGGTATGCGGAGCGAACCGAACCAGCGTCTGGTCGAATCGCGGGACGAACTGACCGACCGCGGCCGATTTTGGGTTCACGGCTATCTCATCGGTCGGCTCTCGATGCTCAAGAGTTGGACTTCGGGCAACCCCAACCTCTCGGAGGACGACGTCGAAGAGGTAATCGAGATGGTAGATGGCCACGAAGCGAGCATCGCGGCCGAACTTTACGGATAATTAATCTGTACGAAGATGGAGAACTCTAGGGTTAAGTAGTATGAGCCGAAGACTACTCCTAGATTCAAATGCCGCGGCCCATCACCGTGATGTCGTACAACGTCCGGTATGACAACCCTAACGACGGACGATACGCGTGGAGAATCCGTCGGGACAACGTCGCGGGCGTCATCAGGTTTCACAAACCCGACATCATCGGACTCCAAGAGGCGCTTCACGACCAACTCCAAGACTTGCGCGAACGGCTCCCGTCCTACGAGTGGTTGAACGCCGGGCGGGCGAAAGCAGAGAACGCGGGTGAGTACGCCGCCGTTGGGTTCGATAAGCAGAGATTTAATCTCGAAGAGTCGTCCACGTTCTGGCTGTCCGAAGAACCCGACGAAGTCGGGAGCGTCGGGTGGGACGCACGCTTCCCGCGACTCGTTCGGTACGTCAAACTCCGAGAGCGACAGACGGGTGTCGAACTGTTCCACTTCAACACTCATCTGGACCACGAGGGGGAGACGTCCAGGCTGAAGGGCGCGAAACTTCTGCAACGGCGCATCGACGAACTGGCTCCGAACGAACCCGTCGTCGTGACGGGCGACTTCAACTGCCGACAGTCGTCCCCGCCGTACGAACACCTCACGAAGCGTTCGCAAGCGTCGGAGGGGCGGACGCTCCGCGACGCCCAGTTCGCCTCGACTACCCCGCACCACGGCCCGTTGACGACGATGACAGATTTCCAGAACCTCGTCCCCGACAAGAAGATAGATCACCTCTTTGTCACGAGCGATGTCGTCGTCGAGACGCACGGGGTCTGTTCGGACAGTTACCTCAACGGCCGCTACCCCTCGGACCACCTGCCCATCGTCGCCGACCTCTCGTTTCCCAGTCACGTCCACGACGAAGCCACCAAAACACGTAGCCAATCGACGTTTTACCGTACGGACTCGATTCAAGAGAGCGTACAGGTTCCGTCCGAAGAGGTGGAGTAACGGACCCCGTCGCGGAATACGACGAAAAGCCGCCAGACAGCCGCTAGCACCGCGCACCTCCTCGACGACGTTGTAAATACGGGTGAAACGTTAACAGGGCTGCAAACAGATAGCATACGAAAGGCAGTTCAGCCGGTACCAGCGCCGAAAACGGTCGTTTAGCCGGAAAATCCAACAGAGGTGAGAGAATGGTTTCCATCCTATACACATTCGATAGAGAGTTCATGAAAAAGACGTTCGAGGCCGTCGACGAACACGTCGATGTCTCGTCTGCGTACCTTCCGCTCAGCGAGGAGACGCGAGGCTGTTCGGACGAACTACGCGAGGCGAGCGTCGAAGACGTGGACGCGGTCGACGAGAACGTCTTCGAGATAGATCCGGACGTCGTCGTCCGCAACAACACGTTTCGGGCGGGCGAGTTCCGCTACGAGGAGGAGTACCCCGTCGTCCACGTCCGACACGGAGCGTCGTTCGGGAGAGACGAAGTCAAGACGACTATCTCGCGCCTGCGAGGCGTCGTCGACACGGCGTTAGCACCGGGGACGTGGTGGGCCGACCGCTACCGAGAGGGGTTTTCACAGGACACTCGCGTCGAAGTCGTCGGCATCCCGGAGGCGGACCGACTCGTGGCGAGTGACCCGCCGCGGCGACGGCACGTCCTCTACGCCCCCACGAACCACAACTACGGGGGCGGAAGCTACCTCGATACGGCGGAACACGTCCTCGACGTCTTCGAGGACAGCGACTACCGACTCCGATTCCGACCCCATCCGATGGACCTATCGGAGGAACCGGGACGGTCGGTGACCGAACGGTGCCGAGAGCGAATCACCGACCTCCCGAACGTCGTCTTCGACCGACACCAGACGCCGACGGAGAGCCTCCTCGACGCGGACATCCTGCTTTCGGACTACTCGGGTATCGTCACGGAATGGCTCCACACTGACCGCCCGTTCGTGCAGTTCACGTCGGTTGCGTCGGAGGCCGAGGTGCCGAAACTCGGCTATCAGACCCGCCGACTCGACGTCGAGACGGTCGACGACCTCTACGAGAACGGACTGCCCGAGGACGTTCGGCGGCGACAGGAGTCGTTCCGCGACGAACTGGGAATCCCCATGGACGGACGGGCGTCCAACCGAGTTGCGACGGAGGTGACCGCATGCACGCAGTAATTCTCTCCGCCGGCGACGGCGGCCGGATGGGTCACCACACAGAGGAGGTGCCGAAGACGTTCATGGAAGTCGGCGACCGAATCCTCTACGAACACCAGAGAGCGGCGATAGAGCCGTTCGTCGACGTCTCCACCGTCGTCCTCGGCTACCGCCACGAGACGGTCGTAGACCGGTTCTCGCCGAGTCGAACCGTCGTCGTCGAAAAGTGGGACGAGTACGACAACGCGGAGTCCCTCTACCGGGCGCTCTGCGAAATCGACGACGACGTGCTCGTCCTCAACGGCGACGTCGTGGTCACCCGAGAGGCCATCTCGAAGGTCGTCCGTGCCCACGAACGCGCCGAGGGCCGAAGCGTCGTCGCCTGTCTCCCGGGTACGCAGACCGAACACACCGCCATTCAGTTGGACGACGGGCGCGTCGCCGCCTACGGGAAGATTCCCGGACACCGTCACGCGGGACTCGGCATCATAGACCGGAGCCACCTCGACGCGGCCGTCGAACACCTGCGGGACAACCGCCACGAGTGGTATCCGACGGTGTACGAAGAGATACCGACGCTCGGAGTCCACATCCCCGAAGACAGCCATCTGGAAATCAACTGCCCGTCGGACAAGCAGGCGGCCAAAGAGCGCCTTCCCCTCGAATCGCCGCGCGAGGCGGCACCTCAGCAGTCCCAACAGGATAGTTCGCTCTGACACGGAGTCGACCCCAGCGCCGTACGGGCCGGGACACGCAGCGTTCCGTTTCGTCTCCCTCGCCGCCCACCACAGAACGACCAGTCACGGCGAGTCACCGGTAGATTCCGGCGTTCGGCCGTGAGTACTCTTATGTCAACCGAAGACGTATCCCCCGTATCTCCGCAATTTTTCGAGGCGAGATACAAACGTGACTGACGAAACCGAATCCGACCGGTCGACGAGAATCCGAGAGCGAAGCACCGCCGCTTTAGAGAGCGTCGAATTCTCGCGAGGGCGCGTCGCACTGTGGATAGTCGCGCTCTTCTTGCTCGCGGTGCTGGCGTACGTCTCGTGGCGGTACGTCGGGACGGCGGTTCTCGGCTTATTCGCGTACTACGTCACCCGGCCGGTGTTTCACCGCATGCTGAATCGCACCTCGTCCCGGACGGCGGCGGTGGCGGCGTCTCTTCTGCTCGTCGCCCTCCCCGTGTTAGTTCTCGTCGGGTGGACGCTCGTCGTGGCCGTCCGCTCACTCCGGGAGTTCGGAAGCGACGGCGGACTCGGTCAACTGGAAGACGTGCTCTCGCCGTACTTCGACATCGAGGCGTCGATAGAGGAGCTAGAGACCACCGTCGAACAGATTATCGCGAACCCGGGGCAACTGAACCAACTGAACCTCGGCAGCATCACCGCCGACTTGGTGGACGTGTTGAGCACGTCGGCTGTCATCCTCCTGAACGGCGCACTGCACCTGTTTATCGCCCTCGTCATCGTCTTCTATCTGCTCCGCGACGGACACCGACTCGCAAAGTGGGCCCAAGACACGTTCCTCGAGACGGACGGCGTCGTGGAGACGTACCTTCGCGCGGTGGACCGCGACCTGAAGAACGTCTACTTCGGAAACATCCTCAACGCGCTGTTTACGGGCCTCCTCGGGGCGGTGACCTACACCGGCTTGAACGCCTTCTCTCCGACGGGCATCGCCATCCCCGAAGCGGGCCTCATCGGACTTCTCGCCGGCGCGGCGAGTCTCATCCCGGTCATCGGAATCAAACTCATCTGGATTCCCGTCGGGGTGTACCTGTTCGGACTGTCGGTCTTCGTCGGACCCGAGACGCTGTGGTTTCCCGTGGTGTTCGCCGCCGTCTCCATCGTTATCGTCGACTACATCCCCGACCAACTGCTTCGCCCCTACGTCTCGGGGCGGTCGCTCCACGTCGGCGCGGTGATGATAGCGTACACGCTCGGCCCTCTCATGTTCGGCTGGTACGGTATCTTCCTCGGTCCACTCGTCCTCGTCGTCGTCTTCGAGTTCGGCCGAATCGTCCTCCCGTGGCTAATCCGCCCCGAGCGACCCATCGCGGACGTAGAACCACTCGCGGAGACGGACGAAGAAGAAGCGTCCGAACGCGCGACGGAACCCGACAGGGAGACTCACCCCGACAGCGAGGACGAACAAGATTCTCCCGTCAACTCCGGCCCCAGAGAGGGACGGGATTCGGCGGGGGAGTAATCGTCCGCGGCCAGTTTTCGAGTCGTTCGCCCGGAACTAATTGGTCACGTTTTCCATACTGTGTTGGACAAATTAATTTGTCAGACGGTCTGAGGAACCGGAACGGACCGCACCGTGTCTGGAGCAAGTGAGACTGCAAAATGTCCCGCAGAGTCGCGTTAAAGTCTGTTTACGTAGTTTCGCGGCGGACAATCGGTCGGAACGCACCGCAGTCGCTCCGAACCGTCACGGTGGTTCGCCGACAGCCCCGAACTCATGAGTTCAGTTCGCCGGAGATCAGAAGCCGTAGATTCGACGTACGGGTCGTTTTTCACGGTCGAGATGGGCAGAGTGCGCTCGTCGTCGGACGACTTCCGCGTCCCCGGGTTTCGGTGTCGGAACCGCCGAATGTCTGGTGGAATTCCTCGGCGTCTCTCCAATTAGTTTAGTGAGATTCGGCTCCGAATCGACGGTGAGGAACGAAGGATGCGAGCGGACGCGGACGTGTCGAGACGGCGGCGAACCCCCCGTCGGTTCAGATTTCGGTGACGCGTTCGTACTCGTCGCTGACCGCCGCGGCGTCCTCGGGGAGGAGTGCGGCGACGGTGTAGTCGGCGTGGTCGCTGATGTAGTCGATGAGTTGTGCGATGCGCTCCGAGTCTATCGCTTCGAGGGAGTCCAAAAGCATGAACGGCACCGTCTCGTGAACCTCGTGAACGAGATAGCCGGCCAACGCGAACACCAGTCCGGTCACTTCGCGTTCGCTCTCGGAGAGGTGGTCGATGGTATCCTCGTAAGACGCACCGTCGTCGGAACTGCGGATGATGTGCATGTCGAAGACCGACCTATCGACTTTGCGCCGTCCCTCTCGGACGGTCTTCTCCGTCCGTTCGATCCAGATGCGGTCGAGGTTGGCGTAGTCGAGGATGTCGAGGACCGTATCCATGTGGGAGTTGAACTGCTCTATCGCCTCGCGTTCGATCCGCTCGATTCGAGTCCGGAGTTCCCCGAGTTGCTCCGAAACCTCGTCGCGGCGTTGTTCGAGGTCGTCGCGTTCTTCGAGGCGCGATTCGACCTCCGTCATCTCGTCTTCGACGTCCTCGACGTCGCTCTCTAAGCGACCGATCTCGAACTCCAACTGGTTCGCCTCGCGGTGGCGTTCGAGTACGTCGCCGTAGTCGCGTTCTTCGAGTTCGTCGACTTCGATCTCGAGGTCCTCGATGCTGGCCGACAGTTCGTCGCGTCGGGACTTCAACTCCTCGCGGCGGTTCTGCCGTCGGTCGAGTTCGGCCTCGATGCTCTCGATTCGGTCGTCGAGTTTCTCTCGCCGTCGCCGCAGGGTGTCGAGTTCGGCGCGTTCGTCCTCCAGTTCGTCGATGTGCGAACGCACGTCGTTTCGCTGGTCGAGTTTCTCGCGGCGGAGGTCACGCAGGCGGTCGATGGTCGATTCTATCTGCGACGTCTCGACCTGCGTTCCGCACGTCCAACAGACGACGCTGTCTTCCTCGACGAGTGCGTCCGTGACCGACCCGTGGTCGTGTCCCTGTCCGTCTCGAAGCGCCTCGGCCACGTCCGCGCTCGTCCCTTCCAGCATGTCTTCGTTGAACTGGATGACCGTCTGGAGTTCGTTGACGGTCGAATCGAGCGTCTGCATCCGGTCGCGGAGGTCGGATATCTCGGACTGGATGGCCGTTCCGTCGTCGAGTTCGTCGGGGATATCGGCGCGTTCTTCCTGCAGTTCGGTCCGTTCGTCGCGAAGCGCTTCGATACTCTCGGCTTCGGCGTCTAAGTCGTATCGGACGTCTTCGAGGCTCGAACGCGCGTTCTTGACCTCGTCGAGTTTGTCCTCTAACTCGTTTCGGTCCTCGCGAGACTGTTCGATGTTCGCGTCCGCCTCCTCTATCTCCCGTTCTTTGGCCTCCAGTTCGTCGCGTTTCTCCTGAATCTGGGACCTCAGTTCGGTCCGTCGCTGTTCGAGTTCCGGGAGGCGCCCGTCGAGCGAATCGAGGTCGTCTATCTTTCGGTCGAGTTTCCGTTTCTCGGTTTCGAGACGCTCGACTTCGGTCTGAATCGCGTCGGTGTCGATAGGCCGCATGATGAGTTCTCGAAGGTCGTCGCCCCGCGCGACGGCCTGTCGGGACTCGTTCGTCTCCAAGAGGAACGCAAAGAGATCTGCGAGCGTCGAGTCTTCGAGGTACGGGTCACCGTCGGTGACGACGGTGTCTCCGCGTCGCTTCAGCGTTCGCGAGTACGTCCGGTCGCCGATGGTGAGCGTGACAGACCCCTCCGCAGCGTCGCCTTTCAGAGACGCGCGTTCGCTTCCGAGTGCCGCCATGATCGCCTGCAAGAGAGAGGTTCGGTTCGTCGCGTTTCGCCCAGACAACGCGGTGACGCCGGGTTCGAGTTCGACCGTGGTCTCCGAGATTCCGCCGATGTTTTCGACGTGAAGTCGGGCGGTCGTTTCTGTGGACTGCGCAGAACTCATACACCCGTAATTAGATGGAGCGCATATAATACTTCATCTATTCCTCTTCGCGCTGTTACAGGTATATGGGTGTAATGGACGGTGTGACGGGAGAAGAGAGGGTGAGAGACCGAAGGAGAGATCGATTATTCGTCCGCGTCTGAGTCCAGATTCGTCTCCGCATCTGGGTTCGAGTCCGCGTCCAGGTCGCCGTCCGAATCAGCGTCTTCGCCCGCGCCAGCGACGATGTCGCCGCCGCAGTCGCATCCGCCTCGGTCGAGGAGTTCCTGAACGTCGTACTGAGTGCCGCAGTCGCGACAGAACACGCGGACGTCGACGAGCACCTCGAAGTCGCCGAGGTCGATTCGATCGGTTCCCGAGAGGTTCTCGACGATGTTTTCGGAGACGGCCGACGTCCGACTGCGGAGACGTTGAATCGTCTCCGAGCCCTTCTCTACTCTGTCGACGTCTGTCTGTTCTTGCTGGCTGACGTCGCGATACTTCGTGAGGTAGGTGTGAATCGCCTGGTGAGAGACGAAATCCGACCGAAGTCCCTCCACGTCGACTCCCTCTCGTTCGAGGGTCTGTCGCGCCTGCGTCTGCATCCCGCGACTCACGTCGTCGTCCGTCAGGAGACGGTACGTGTTCTCTACTTCGCCGTCGAGCGGGTTCATGCCCGCAGACTCCATCGTCGCGCGGAGGAGACGGCGGTTGAAGTAGTCGGCGAGTTCGCGAAGACTGCGCCTGTCTTCGCCGTCGGTCGTCCAATACGATTCGAGGCGTTCACCCTCCCCGTCGAGTCCGTACTCTCCGATGAGCCGCCGGACCTTGCTCCCCCGTCCAGTGGCGGACGAATTGTTCCCTTCAGTACTCATTAACGGCTCAAATTAGTGTTCGATTCGGTATATACGTTTCCGTCTACAGCGAGATAACGCCAGAATTCCGCAGACGGGCGCGTCGGGTATCGATGTACTCGAGACAGGCGTGCCCGATGGAAGTGTATCCGGAGCGGTGGTATCCGGACAAGTGTATCCGGAACAGGTCCGTCCCGGGTTACACGTCGAGTTCGCGGAGAAGACGCCGAACGTGGCCCAGGGAGTAAGAGACGCCGAACGTCCCCTCGATGTGGTCTCTGACGAGTTCGGGCGTCCACTCCGTCGCCTCGACTCCGTGCGAATTCGGTTCGTCGCGGAGATGCCGTTGGAGGCGGCTTCGGTCGTCGTCGTCGAGTTTCCGCGGCCGACCCGGTCGGTCTTCGTCCGTGACGGCCTGCTGTATCGGTTCCTCCTCGAACCGGTCCAGC
Source organism: Halopelagius inordinatus (assembly GCF_900113245.1). NCBI lineage: Archaea > Methanobacteriati > Methanobacteriota > Halobacteria > Halobacteriales > Haloferacaceae > Halopelagius > Halopelagius inordinatus. The sequence continues at coordinate 23,135 of NZ_FOOQ01000003.1, read as the reverse complement.
CAGTAGTACAGCGTCGAACGGGGAATACCGTAGCGCTTTGCGAGCGTCGAGACCGGAACGTCGTCGAGGTAGTCGAGGGCTACGACGAGTCGCTTGGCAGCCTTCGCGGAGTTCGCATCCGACAGCGACCGACGAAGGTCATCCGGGTCGACGCCGTCCAGTTTCGTCATAGGCACACTTGGAACCGACGCCAAATAAGTCTAATTACTTTTACAAACTTCGATCCGAGAAACGTATCACCGTTAGCAGACGAATGACAGTCAAACGGCAGTGTACGCCCAATAGCGGCGTCGGAAACTGGAACTAACTGATTCGGCGAACGCATCGAGTCCTGCGTTTCAGAGGACGAAAGATCGAATAAACTGCGGACACGACGGTGTTAGAAGACGTGCAGACCCGGCCGCTTCCGACGGTTGGAGAGTCGAACTGTCTCTTCGGTCGTGAAGAGAGAAACGAAGCCGTTGCTCTCAGTAGAACGGAGAATAACAGCGGACACAGTGGTGTTGGTTCTGGGTAGAACAATCGCTTGTGCTCCATCTGTGGGAGTCGAACGAGATGATACCTCCTCTGTTCGACACCACAGTGTCCGCTGTTGTCGGCGATTATCGTTCGGATACGCGGGCGGCGTCGAAGCCAAGGCGACAGCGGGAACGAGATGGTGTCGAAAGCGAGACGACGCTGACGGCGGGGTGGCAGGGAAGACGTCCCGAAATCGGTGCGAGACCGAATTAGGACGGTCGTTCGAGTGGCTCGAGCCGGAGTCCCACCCGAACTCCTTAGAGTTTCGGAGTTACAAACAGTTGCGAACAGAAGACGTCTCTCTTACCAGAACACACCACCGTGTCCGCCGTTCTCCGTCTCCGAGCGAGGACCCGACGAGAGGGTGAGTTCCCGACACACCCCCTCCACTTTGTCCGCTGTTCTGCCTCGAGAGGGAGGGGGCCCGGAAAGAGAGAGTGCGCTCTCGGTCGTCGTTCATCGACTCGTCTGATGGAGCCGTACTGGTGTTAGAGGCCATCTATTGCTGGGTATCCTCGGAATCTTCTGCGGGTTCTTTTCCGGTACACCTCCACACGGCGAACCCACCCACACCACTACGTCCGCTGTTATCGGAGACGGTCGAAGAGACGGGTCGGTCGAAGGAGTGTCTGCGGTCGGGAGACAGACCTCGGAAGCGACGATACAGCGTAGTAGACCTCTCGGGCGCGGTGATAAACTCGCTCGAGCCTAATTAGGATACTCTCTAAAATCTGGGTCGTACAGCCGTCTAACACGATATATCTTGACGTACTGCATCCACACCTTCCCTCCGCATACCGCACTAGTTGTTCTACGGACTAACTCGACCTATTTGTATAAAAAACCACCGCTATACAAACATCTCCGTCGTTCCTCAGAACCACCCCCACCTTCGGAAGCGAGAACAGCGGACAAAGTGGAGGGGGTGTGTTCCGCCGATTACTTATAAATAGCAAGAACAGCGGACACTCCGGACGCGGTGGTTTTATTAACGGGCTCCGATATTGAGATTTCATGGCGCTGTTCGAGCGGGACACGGACATCTATCGTGACCGTGATGCTCTCCGGGAGGACTACCAACCGGAACAGCTCGTGGGGCGCGACGAGGAGTTGCGGACGTACCAAGCGGCCTTCCAACCCGTCATCAACGGCGAACAGCCGAACAACGTGTTTCTCTACGGCAAGACCGGTGTCGGGAAGACGGCGGCGACGAAGTATCTTCTCTCTCATCTCCGCGAAGACGCAGCCCAGTACGACGACTTGGATCTCACCGTCATCCTGCTCAACTGCGATGGACTGACGAGTTCGTACCAGATCTCGACCCGGCTGGTAAACACCCTTCGCTCCGAGTCGAACCAGATTTCGACGACCGGCTATCCGCTCGCGTCCGTCTACGAAATGCTCTGGGAGGAACTGGACGACTGCGGAGGGACCGTCCTCGTCGTCCTCGACGAGATAGACCACGTCAACGACGACAGTATCCTCTACCAACTCCCGCGTGCGCGGGCGAACGGAAACCTCTCGGAGGCGAAGGTCGGCCTCATCGGCATATCGAACGACTTCTCGTTTCGCGACGACCTCTCGCCGAAAGTCAAGAGCTCGCTCTGCGAACAGGAGATCCACTTTCCCGCCTACAACGCGGAGAACCTCCGCGCTATCCTCAGACAGCGTGCGGAGGTGGCGTTCCACGAGGGCGTCCTCAGCGAGGAGGTTATTCCGCTCTGTGCGGCCTACGGCGCGAAAGACGCGGGTGACGCCCGCCAATCCATCGACCTGCTGATGAAGGCCGGTGACCTCGCTCGCGACGAACAGACCGAGGAGATCACGGAAGAACACGTCCGCCGCGGGCGTCGAGCCCTCGAACGCGGACGGATAAAGGAAGGCATCAACGGACTCACCGAACACGGCCACCTCGTACTGTATGCGCTCTTGACGCTCGATTTGGAGGGCGAGACTCCGATTCGCTCTCGCGACGTCAGACCCAGATACACGCGGTTCGCGGAACTGGCGAACCGCGACCCTCTCGTCCCGCGGCGTATGCGGGACCATCTCAGCGAACTCGCGATGCTCGGTATCGTCTCCGTGACCGAACGGAACGAGGGCCGGCGCGGGGGAACGTACCGAGAGTACGCACTCGACATGGACGTCGAACTCATCCTCTCTGCGATGTCGGAGACGATAGAACTCGTCGGCGTCCACGACTCTGTCGCCCCCCACGTCGAAGACGACGAGAAGATGACGATGCTCAGCGATTTCGAAAGCGCGTAACAGTCCCGTCTCCCTCACCGAATCTCGAACCCTGTTTTGCCTCCGACCCGACGCGGGGCCGCGAATCGACGAGACTACGAACCCGATGACTCAGACCGTCGCTGTGGATGTTACTTCGGACATGGTGGTGTTCGAACGTATCCGGTTCGGTGAATGTACACCACCGTGTCCGCTGTTATAGAACTAGTAACTTTTCGGTACTGTATATGAGAGTGAACAAACTCGGTACCGTCGATGTTTTGCATATTCCTCGATATTCACTGTCTCTGGCGATGAAACTACGGTTAGGACCGTCGTAACATGACTCGTTCGTGCTACTCTGTCGTGTCGATTATACCGCTCGGGCCGATAGGGATGACAAGAGCTTCGACTCGTATCTCCGATACAGAACTATGTCACTCGCGATAACTCACTTCGTCGTCGGCGCAAGCGCGACGGTACTCGTCGTCACGTTCTTTCTGCCGCGCATCAGATTCCCTCGAACCCTGATGGTCCTCGGCGGTCTGTGGGCGATGATCCCCGACCTGAACAAGGGAGTTCCGGCTCAGTTCGGGTTCGTCGACGCCATCCACGACAGTTCCTGGGCGAACGTCTTCTGGGCGCACCGCTTCCTCGACGTGACCGACCCGACGGACACGACGCAGGCGGCTGTCGGGGCGCTGGCTCTCTTTTTCGTCGTCTCGTTGGTCGCGGAGGGAGTGGGCTACCATCTCAGATTCTCCGAACCGGACGCCGGAACCGCCCGCCCGTCCGCGGCGGCGGCACCATCGACGCCCCCGTTCAGACTCGCCCACGGCGTCAGACGCGCGGGGGGACTCTGTTCGCTCGTCGTCGGAGCGGGTCTCTTTTCGTATATCCTCCGCACGCCGAAGTACACCGGCCTTTTCGCCGGACTGGGCCTCCTGCTCGGACTCTCCGGTATCGTCGTTCTCCTCGAGGGTGTCGAACCCGACGGAGTCGTACGTCGAATCCCCGAGTTGGTATCCACGGGAGCGAAAACCGCGCTGACGCTCGGTTCGTCGCTCCTCGTCGTCGCTCTTCTCGTCACCCTCTCGGACGTCACTCCGCTTAGCGTCGCCTACGCCGGACTCTCCGTGCTCATCCTGCTTCAACTCGTGCGGCTCTGGGAACTCCCGATTTGAGTAGTCTCGGCCGTCGCGCGCTCGGCGGTTGTCTCGCCCATACGGTATTCCTGGCTACGCGCGCGCAAAGATACGGAAAACAGAGTCTCGAATTCTTCCTTCGCTGTCGTTCGACGGAACGAGTCGGGTAGTGACTCGTTCACGTCGGCGACGGAACGTGTTTGCTTCCCTGCGTTCGGTCCGTGTTTCCCCTTCCCCGTTTACCGCCCGTTGGCTCGGTCCCCCAGTTCCCCGTTGATTCAGTTCCCCGTTTGCTCGTTCTCTGTACTCCCCCGAGTACCTGCGTCATCGTCCCCTCTGTGCCCCCCGGCACGGGTGCCTCTGACGTGCAGTGACACGAGCGATGACTCGGCGTCCGAGAGACGGTGACCGGAGCGGATATCGCCTCGAACCGGAAACGAACAGAAGCGACGGTGACAGTCGTGGCAGCATCCGTCCCGTCGAGCCGTATCCGTCTGCGGTCGTCTCCTCGAACTGCCGGTCGCGACCGGAGTGGCGTCGCGTCCGGCGCCGGTTCCCGTAGAGTGACACACCCACGGGTCGTCCGAGATGGCGCGAGACCCTCTGCTCCGAGCCTGCCGCCCCCCGACGGCTCCTCGGAGCGTAAGCGAGGGCCCCCGACCTGACGCCCGGTGCGCAGGCCGGTTCTGCGGGCGACTGATCGCCCGCACCTCGTGCCCGGAAGTGGTATTCCACGCCATCCATTTTCTTAACAGACGGTTAATTACAAAAACCTTCCGATGGAATAATAGTAGGTACACGTGAATGTCAAGAAATAGTGAAAAAGAAGATGCGGACTCGGAATCCCCATAGAGCGTCTGTATAGCCGATTAGTAAGGCGTTATAACTGTATTAACGGCTTGATTGTCGAATCGCTTCGGGCGAGCTACCGCCGCCGAAACTCGACCGGTCGCGGAGGCCGCCCGATTCGACGAAGCAATCGAGCGCGTGCCCCAGTGCCCGGTGGACCGGGAGATTCTCCCCCGACCGGTCGCGCCCTTCGTCCACCCCCTGACTGCGGTCGTACAGTCTCTCGCGCCCGTCCGGTTGTTGACGGAGGAGTTTCCACCGACCGTTACAGACCATCACCTCGCCCGGGTCATCCATCGACCGGGCGAACACCTGTCGCTCCGTGACGCGACGGTCCGTGAGCGACCCGAGGTCGGACCCGGCTCCGACCGTCGGTGGGTCGCGACCCGCGGCACCGACGAGTGTCGGAAGCACGTCCACCGCAGACACCGCGAAATCGTATTCTCCGGTCGCGCAGGTCGGGCCATCGACGAAGACGGGCACGCGGACGCACTCGTCGAAAAGCGACCGGCCTCGGTCGTACCATCCACCCCGGTCACCGAGAGCACACCCGTTCGTTCCGGCGAACGCCACCGTTCGCTCTCGCCGACCGAGTCGGCTGTCGATACCCTCCAACAGCGTACCGATGCAGCCGTCGACGTACTGGAGTTCGCCGCGGTAGAGCCGTTTGAGGTCGGCTTCGTCCTCCTCGGTCAGTTCGTCGCTGTCGTGTTGACAGGTGTGAGTGAGGCGAGTTGCCCGCCTGGAGGTGAGCGACTCGCTCTCCGTCTCCGGTCGGGGTTGGTGCGGCGGGAGGGCGTCTCCGTAGTGCACCCAGAGGAAGCGCGGACCGTCCGTCTGGTCCATCCACTCGAGCGCTCGGTCCGTCACAACCTCTCCCGGTACGAACGACGAAGACGCGATGTTGACGCCGAACGACGACCCGAGCGTTCGATTCGTCGCCTCGAGTGCCCCCGACAGCGTCGTATCGTCGGCGATGCGTCGCCCGACCGCGCGGCGGAAGCGGTCCGAAACGCCGTTCTCTCGGCTCTCGACGTCCGGGACGGTGAACCCGTGAGACGCCAACTCCTCGTTGCCGGGGTTGCCGTGGAAGGCCGCCGTGGCGTACCCCGCGTCTTCGAATCTGTCGAGCAGTGTCGGCAGTTCGGCGGTGTTTCGGTCCGTCGCGTGCGTCCCGGAGAGAAGCACCCGCATCGTCGCTTTCGACGTCGGTGCCCCCGAATAGGCCCGAGAGAAAGCGGCCGAATCGGACGCGAGCGTAGATAAAGCTGGAAGCGACTCGATTACTCGACCGTCGCCGTCGAACACGTAATCGTGTCGGGCGGCGGCCGCGGTGATGAGGACGACGTCCATACCTCCCCCTCACAGTCCACACCAATGATTATGAATCTCGTAATGAGACGACTGACCGAATCGCCCCGGTGTTCAGTTCGGATGGCGTCGGACGCGTCGTCTCACCGCGCGCCACAGTTCGGCCGCGCCGGGGGCGCCGTCGACGAGCCACCACAGTCCCACCAGCCCCGCCAAACCCATCTCGAGAAGGTATCTCGAGGTCAGGTCGGCAGTGAGGATGTATCTCAGAATACTGACCGAGGAGTGGTGGTCCTGCGGGACGGGGAGCACCGGCCAGAGGAGGAACGCCAGATCCGCGAAATCCCCGTTCGATACCGGGATGACGACGTCACCGACGAGGTGTGAGTAGTATCCGACGGCGAACGGTAATCCACCCCGGACGTCGAGACGGCGGAGAAGTACCACTATCGAGACGGCGATTAGCGTGCCGAATATGAGAGAGTGAGCGAACGACCGGCCGTTCGGGAGGATGCTCAGCGTCCACGCCAACGGTTTGTCCACCAAGTCCGGCATCTGCGTGCCGAGAGCCAAGAACGCGACTGCGGGCCACGCAGGCGCGCGGCGGCGCGCGACGCGCGAGACGAGTGAGTAGACGACGTATCCAAAGGCGAGATGTCCCCACGGCCACATGGCTCAGGCTCTGCCCGCGGTCCTCATCTACTTGTCGGTATACGTGACACTCCTGTCGGATCGCTCACCGTTGGCGACTCGACCGGTTTCGCTCGACCCCCATCGTAGCACGCCAATTACTCGATTCCGTGTTAATTCCTGATACGAGCTACCTACCTCGCGCAGTCTTGCGAACCGTGCAGAGAACAGGAATATTTATATATAATTGTCTGTTCTCCTCCCCTAGCGCAGTCCATGACCGCACAGTCCGAGGGATGGGGACGGAGCCGTATCGATTACGACGAAGGGGCGGAGTCGTACCACGTTGCGTGCGAGGATTCCGAACTCGCCAGTACCAACGTCGTTCTCAGCATCTCCGCTTTGAAGGGTGTCGGGCCGACTGACTTGCCGCCGCTCGCGGAAACCGTCAATCCGGACGCCCTCGATCGACTGTTCTCTCCGTCGGCCGAGGTAGAAGGGTCGGTATCGTTCGAGTACGCGGGATACGACGTCACGGTCAACTCCGACGGGAGGCTGGAAATCGTCCCCGAACGCGACGCTGTTCGTCGCAAGCAGCAGCGCAACTGATCTCCCCGCGTCCGGACCGTGCGGAGACGGCGGCCGGCTTAGGTGACGTATACCAATACTCTCGCCACGTCAGATTCTCTTTATGTTCGGAACCAGCGGTATCCGCGGAGCGGTCGGTGAGACGGTCACGGCCGACTTGGCGCTTCGAATCGGCCAAGCCGTCGCGACCGACGCGGACCGCGTCGTTCTCGGGAGGGACGTACGAGACTCCGGTCGAATGCTGTCCGACGCACTCAGCGTAGGTCTCCGCGAGTGCGGAACCGACGTCGTCCGCGTGGGCCTCGCGTCGACGCCGACGGTCGCTCGGTGCGTCGAGTGGTTGGACGCTGACGCGGGCGTCATCGTCACCGCCTCGCACAACCCCGCCCCCGACAACGGCATCAAACTCTGGAATCCCTCCGGGCAGGCGTTCGACGGCGACCAGACGGACGCCATCACTCGCCGCATCGAAGCGGGCGACGCCGACCGCTCTCGGTGGGACGAACTCGGCCGAGAGACCGAGGATGCGGACGCGGCCCGCCGCCACGTCGACACCCTGTCGGCTCAGTTCGAGACGATGGAGGACCTCGACGTGGTCGTCGATCTGGGGAACGGGACGGGCCGCGTCACCGTCGATGCGCTCTACGAACTCGACGCCGACGTGAACACGCTCGACGGCCAACCGGACGGGCGATTTCCCGCCCGCAAGAGCGAACCGAACGCAGAAACGCTCTCGGTCCTTCGGGCCACCGTCCCCGCCGCGGGTGCGGACTTCGGTATCGCCCACGACGGCGACGCAGACCGGATGGTCGCCGTCTCAGATACGGGGTCGTACGTCCCCGGCGACGTACTGTTGGCGCTCTTTGCGCGCGACGTCGTCTCCTCGGGCGAGAAAGTCGCCGTCCCGGTGGACACGAGTCTCCTCGTGAGCGACGTCGTCGAAGCGGAGGGCGGAGAGGTGGTCTACACTCCCGTCGGGGACGTACACGTCGCGGAAGCCGTCTCGCAGTCGGGGTTCGTCTTCGGCGGCGAACCGAGCGGAGCGTGGATCTGGCCGGAGGAGACGCTCGCGCCCGACGGCCACCACGCGGCCCTCCGCCTCGCGGACTTGGTTCGACGGGAGGGACCGCTCTCGGAACTCGTCGCGAGTCTCGACGACGTTCGCTACGAAACCTGTCGCGCGAACGTCCCCGTCGAAAAGAAGTCGGAGTCGATGGCTCGGATTCGCGATGCGCTGTTGGCGGAGTACGACCGAGTGGACACCACAGACGGCGTCCGCGTCGAAACTGAAGACGGCTGGTTCCTCGTTCGAGCGAGCGGGACGGAACCGCTCGTCCGGGTGACGGCGGAGGCGAGAGACGAATCGGTCGCGACGGACCTTCTGTCGGACGCTCGCGCCGTCGTCGAGTCCGACGGAATCGTGGCTTAACTGTACGAAGGAATCCCTAACCCTTTCAGGTCGTTTATCATTCACGCATTGGCATAATACTATTTATAACGCTTTGGGCCGTTAGTGAAATTGTTCAGGCCGACTCGTCGCATTCGGTTTTCCCCACCTCGCAGTCGCGACGGGGGGCCCGAACGTGAGCTTATCTGCCTCGGCCCGTTGGAAGGGTTCGACACCGCACGTCGGTGGATGTGGCGCATCTCGCGCCGCTATCCGCCGTATAACAATAGACCGAATAGTCGTACCGTCGAGCGATGAAAGCAGTCGTTCTCGCCGCCGGCAAAGGGACCCGGCTCCGTCCGTTGACCGACGACAAGCCGAAGGCACTCGTCGAAGTCGGCGACCAGCCGATAATCGAGCACTGCCTCGACGACCTCGTCAGTCTCGACGCAGAGGAGTTCGTCGTCGTCGTCGGACACAAGAAAGAACAGATAATCTCGCGGTTGGGCGACGAGTACCGCGGCGTCCCCATCACGTACGCGCACCAGCGAGAACCGGCAGGACTCGCCCACGCCGTTCTCACCGCAGAACAGTATATCGACGACGACTTCATGCTCATGCTCGGTGACAACATCTTCCGAGCGAACTTAGAGGACGTCCTCGCGGAACAGCGAGACGACTCGTCGGACGCGGCGTTCCTCGTCGAGGAAGTCCCGTGGGAGGAGGCGTCTCGGTTCGGTGTCTGCGTGACCAACGACGACGGCGAGATAGTCGAAGTCGTCGAGAAACCCGACGAACCCGTCTCCAACCTCGCGATGACCGGGTTCTACACGTTTTCTCCGGCCATCTTCGACGCCTGTCACCTCGTTCAACCCTCCGACAGGGGCGAGTACGAACTCCCGGACGCCATCGACCTGTTGATTCGTTCCGGACGGTCCATCTCGACGGTCACACTGGAGGGGTGGCGCATCGACATCGGCTATCCGGAGGACCGAGACGAAGCGGAACGACGCCTGCGCGAAGTCGATACCGACAGGCGAGTCGGGCGGTCGGACTCGGCGTCGTACTCCGACTCGAAAGAAGTGTCAGTCTCCGGCGACGGCGAGGACGAGTAACCGACCGTCCCCTATCTCCGGTCGCCGGAGGTGAGCTCTGTTGTTTTATCTGCGCGTCCACGACGCGGCGTCGTCGACGAATCGCCTCCCTGCGTTCAGTGGTCGAGTCGCTGACCGTCGAGGTACGCCTCCGCCGGACCGTTCACGCGAAGATGCGTCACGTCCCCCCGGACGTCGTAGTGTCGAACGGATTCGACGATCGCGTCTTCGGCGCTCCGACCGGCGGACACCGTCACGTCGTGTTTCGGCGAGAGCGCTTCGATACTGTCGCTCGTCGTCACCTCGAACGTCGCGACGCCGTTACCGATCGGTTGGATGGTGAGCGTGCGCGAACCGTCGTCGGACGCGGTGAACTCTTCTGACCCACTGTCGTTGCCGACGTACGTCCCCATGGTCGGCGTCCCCATCTCGGATTCCGCGTCGAACAGCGTGTATCCGGCCCCAGATTGTTTGTTTGCCATTTCACCCTCGTGGTTACCCTCGTCCTGTTCGCATCCCATACTACACAAGTGACCCATTAACAAAATAAGTCTTGTGGTAAAAGAGCCGTTAGAAGGCCTGAAAGTACCGAATAGATGTCTTTTGCGAATGTCTCTGCGGCACGACAAAACAGTATAGGACAGCTGAATTACTGCTTATTTTATTCGGCTGTTAAACCGCTTTTGCCGGTGTTTAATAGGCGACAAACCGGCAGACGACAGCGGATTACAGCGATACGTATTCGAATCCCGCTCGACGCCATCCGTCGGCGTCGAGCGTAGCCGTCGCGTCCACCACGACGCGGTTCGAGACGAGCGACGCCGCGCGTTCGGGATCGATGTCGGCGAACGCGTCGTGGTCGGCGCTGATAACGATAGCGTCCGCGTCGCGGAGTGAGTCGTCTAACGAACGGAGCGGTATCCCGTCGTCCTCGACGTGCGGGTCGTGCAGGCGGACGTCCACCTCCGTACCTCCGTCCGTAACGGCCGACGCTCGCTGGTCCCCCGGTCGAAGTGACGACAGCGTCTCCGCGAGTCTGAGGCCGGGACTGCGTCGGGTGTCGTCGACGTTGCCCTTGTACGCGACGCCGAGCACCGCGATTCGAGCGCCGTCGAGCGTTCCGAGTTCCGATTCGAGCAACTCGACGACGTACTCCGACATCCCGTCGTTGACGCGCCGAGCGCTCTCTACGAGGTCGAGCGAGTCGGACGACTGCCCGAGGAACCACGGATCGATAGGGAGACAGTGACCGCCCACGCCCGGTCCGGGGTTCAAGATATCGACGCGCGGGTGGTTGTTAGCCAAGTCGATTGCGTCGCGCGAGCCGATTCCGTAGTCCGCGGCGACCCGCGCCAGTTCGTTCGCGAACGCGATGTTCACGTCCCGGTAGGCGTTCTGCGACAGTTTCACGAACTCCGCCGTCGTCGCGTTCGGCGCGCGGTGAATCGTCCCTTCGGTCACCGGTTCGTACAGGGCGATAGCCCGGTCTGCCGACTCCGCGTCGATTCCGCCGATGATGCGGTCGTTGTGGACGAGTTCGTGGGTGATGTTCCCGGGGAGAACCGTCTCCGGACAGTGCGCGACGGAGAAATCCTCGCCGGGGGTGAGTCCCGACTCCGCCAGTACGGGGGTCAACACGTCCGCCGTCGTCCCCGGCGGGACCGTCGATTCGAGGATGACGGTGTCACCCGGTTTCAGGAGGTCTGCGACGGCTCGACCCGCCGTCTCGACGTACGCCATGTCCGCGCGCCCGGCGTCCTCGTCGTAGGGAGTCGGAACGCAGATGAGGTGACAGTCGGCTTCGACCGGTTCGGTGCTCGGTTCGAACCCCTTTTCCATCGCCTCCAACACGTATTCGCGGAGGTCATCCTCGGTGGTGCGGGGTTCGCCCTCGCGCAGTTCGGCGACTAACTCCTCGTCGGGGTCGTATCCGACGACGTCGTGGCCGTTGTTTGCGAACAGTGCCCCGGTCGCGAGTCCGATATATCCGATTCCGTGTACACAGAGTTTCATGTGGGTGCCTCCAGTGCTTCGACGTCTGTCTCTTCTTCGGCGGCGACGGTGTCGAGTATCCGCTCGGACGCGTTTCCGTCTCCGAACGGGACCGGCCAGTCTCCGCTCTTGCCGACCATCGTCTCGGCGGCGTCGCAGATGTCGTCGGGTTCCAACCCGGCGAGGCAGTTCGCGCCGACGTGAACCGTCTCGGGACGCTCCGTACTGTACCGAAGCGTCACGCAGGGCGTACCGAGGATACAGGTCTCCTCTTGAACGCCGCCGGAGTCGGTGAACGCCAACGCGGCCTCGGATTCCAGACAGAGGAAGTCCAAGAATTCGAGCGGTTCGATCGTGCGTATCGATTCGGGTACCTCGATGTCGAACTCCTCTAACCCCGACGTCGCTCGCGGGTGTACCGGGTAGACGACGTCGCGTCCGGTGCGTTCGGCGAACCGCGCGACGCCGGTCAGGAGCTTCTCGAACGATTCCGGGTTGTCTACGTTCTCCGCGCGGTGTGCCGTGAGAAGGTAGAACTCCCCGGGCTGAAGGTCGTGTTCGTCGAGCACGTCGCTCTCTCTTCGGACGACGTCTCGGTACTGGTACAACGTATCGACGACGGTGTTTCCGGTGACGACGATTTCGCCGCCGACCGACTCGCGTTCGAGGTACTGTCGGCTCTCTTCGGTCGGCGCAAAGAGGTAATCGGAGATGTGGTCGGTAGCGAGTCTGTTTATCTCCTCGGGCATCTCCCGGTCGAAACTCCGCAGACCGGCCTCGACGTGCCCCACGTCGATGTGGAGTTTCGTCGCCGCGAGTGCGCCCGCGAGCGTCGAGTTCGTATCACCCTGCACTAAGACGACGTCCGGCGTCTCGTCGAGGAGAATTCGCTCGATGCCCGTGAGCATCTGTCCCGTCTGCTCTCCGTGCCCCAGCGAACCCACTTCGAGGTTGTAGTCGGGTTCGGGCAGAGACAACTGGTCGAAGAACACCTGGTCGAGGCCGTCGGAGTAGTGTTGCCCCGTGTGGATGAGGAGACACTCTATCCCTCGCTTCTCACATTCGTTGAGGATCGGAGCGAACTTGATGATCTCCGGGCGAGTTCCCAATACGACGGCCACTCGTCGGTCGTCGGAGTCGCCGACACTGTCCGTCATTGGTTTCGGTCGGGCGTGTGCCCGGTGTACTGAGGGTCGACTTCGGGCTGTTCGACCACGCTCAAGTTGTTCGTCATGAATCGTTCTCTACCTGTTGGTTGTCGTGTATCTGCTTTGTTATGGGGAACCTGTATAGCGGTGAGCAGATCGAATCGGTCGTTCCGAACCGTCTCATCCGCCGAAATTCGCGATATAACGGCTCTAACAGAGGTTTCCGCTCGAATCACGGTCCGTGTGGAGAGGCTAGCTTCGACGCGATACTCGGACGTCGACGAGATGGTATCAGTTATCGTAACTCTTACCGCAGGAGTGTGACGGCATCAGTCTCGGACGCCCGGCTTTCCGGCACGACCGTCGCCGAAACGGTTCTCGATTCGCCGTTGGCGGGACTACCGGCTCTCGAGTGCTTTCGAGTATGATGGATGAAGAGGTGAGTTACTCTCCGAGTGAGACGTACTGGTCTTCCCACTCGCGGCGTCGTTCGATCGCTTGCCAGCCCTCCTCCGATATCTTGTAGTAGTTCGTACGTCGGTCCTGCTGTCCTTTCTCCACGAGGCCCTCCTCGACGAGTGCGTCGAGATTCGGATAGAGTCGGCCGTGGTTTACCTCTCCCACGTCCTTTCCGATCCGCTCTTTGATCTCTTGGCCCGACGGCTGATCTGACCCGGCGATCACGTACAGGAGGTCCCGCTGAAAGCCTGTTAGTTCGAACATCGCGTTCTCGGACTATCATTTGTTCCCATCCGGTATTGTTAGCCACCAGGATACGTTCCCTCCTCGTGTATTAACATCCCGTCGTCGGGTCTGATTCGTGACCATTCGAGACGGCTCGGAACGGCAAATGGTGATAATGGTTGCCTTTATGAGCGAAACTATATCGTGAAATTATCTATCTGAATATCAATTATAAATTGACATTCTTGAATGAAAGAACTGGTAGGGGCCGCCGTATACCGATAAGCGGGCAGATAACAAAGACTACAAACGGAATAAACTGAGACGACGATTCGTACGCTTGGAGTCGGCATACGGGAGACAGACGACGACGCATCCGAAATGTGATGACTGACCTATCAAAAGACGAGTTATTCCGAATACTCAGCAACTCACGGCGGCGATACATCATCTACTACCTCCACGAGGAGGGCGACGAGATGAGTCTGAAGGAACTCGCTGCTCGCATCGCTGCGATAGAGAACGGAACGGCTGTAGAGGACGTAACCGACGAGGAGAGACAGCGGGTGTACATCTCACTGTATCAAACTCACCTGCCCAAACTCGAGGAAGCGAACATCGTATCGTACGACGACGAGGAACGGATGGTCGAACTCACCCCGCGAACGGCCCAAGAAGGGTTCTTCTGGATGCAGGGTGAGGACTCGTCTCGGTCGTGGGCGACGTACTACGCGGCTCTCGGTGCGGTCGGGTGGCTTTTCATCGCCGCACGCGAGCTCGCGGTTCCGGTGTTCGCGTCGCTTCCGTGGTTCGCTATCGCGGCTTTCATCTCGACTGCGATTCTCGCACTCGGCGTCGCGCAGTATCTCTCGGAGACGCAAACCGACGAATCGACCGATTCATTCCAGTCTCTCATCGAATGATACGCGCGCACGCGTAAGACGAGATAACACGTCGCCTCGCCTCCCCGTTATACCCCTGTGATTTTCCGAATCTTCCGCTGTAGAACGAATTAAGACGACAGAACCGAACCCCGCGGCCGAGCCGGTAGTTTCAGGATTCGATTACTCCTCCGACGGAGCTGATATCGAACACACATAAATTCGATCCTACCTGTCACGCTCTGCGGCTAGTAGTCAGTTATATATCATAGGAACATAATTGTGAACACGACCTCTCGTGCGGGGTCGAACCAGCAACGTCAGAATACCGCCCAGCCGGAACGACCGGGGAAACGTTAAATTAACCCGGCTGGTGGGATGCTGATGCAGAACCAACGTGCCCTCTCTACGAGAGGGAGGTAGGCAGATGGCTCTCGAATCACTCAACAAAACCCAAGAACCTGCGACGGAAGAGGAACAGAAAGCCCAAACCAGCGACGAAGAACCTTCGGACGTCGAAGAGACGCTCACGAAGGACGTCATCTTCGAGATACTGAAGAACCAGCGTCGGCGCGACGCCATCGAGTATCTGAAGCAGAACGACGGCGAAGCGAAACTCGGCGACATGGCCGAGTACATCGCGGCCAAAGAGAACGGTATCGACATCGCCACGCTCTCGTCGAGTCAGCGCAAGCGCGTCTACATCGGCCTGTACCAATGCCACCTTCCGAAGATGGCCAGTTCCGGTGTCATCGACTTCGAGAAGAACCGCGGCGACATCGAACTCAAGCCGATGGCCGAACAGCTCGAACCGTACCTCGGTTCGTCGACGCCCGCAGACGAGTCGTCGTCTGCCGCCCCGAAGCGGAACCTCGCTGTGGCGTCCGCCGTCGGTGCCGCCGTCACCGCCGGACTTCTCGGCGTTCCCGGATTCGCGATGGTCCCCGACGCCGGATGGGCAGTCGTCAGCACCGTGGCTCTCGTCGTCCTGACCGCGATGGAGACGTACCGCGGTACCCTCGACCAGGACTGACCGCCGGATACGTCGTCTCCGTCGAGTTACCGCGTTTCCGATTCTCGCGCTGTGATTTTCCGCCGTTTTCCGCCACTTTCCGACCGTTTACGCCGCCGATTTCCCGGCCGAGCCTCGCTCTCGACCGACGCCCCGTACCGGCAGTAACTGCCGCCGGTCTCTCTCGGAGAGGCGATTTTCCCGCGCTCTCACTCGGGCAATAATGACATGTTACTGATGGGAACGGGCGGTTCGAGCGTATTAGGGTCTCTATCTCTAATCAAAACGCGTTGTTCAGGAGAAAACGCGGGTCCTAACGGCTTCCCCCCGTGTTCGCATACTGCCCATAACAATGCCGGTGCATCCCCGTTTTGGTAGTATGTCCTCACAGTCCGTCCGGCCCGATGGCGCCGTGGCGATACGCGAGCGTCGGGAGGCGAACGGATGAGCGATGTTACCGAGGCTGTCGTCCTCGCTGCTGGGGAGGGACGACGCCTCCGTCCGCTAACGAAGTACCTTCCGAAGCCCATGCTGCCCGTCGCGAACCGCCCCGTCATCGACTTCGTGCTCGACTCTCTCGTCGCAAACGGGATAGAGCGCATCGTCGTCGTCGTGGGGTACCGGAGCGACCGAATCCAGACGCACCTCACGTCCGCCCACCCCGACACGGAGATAGAGTTCGTGCAACAGCCCTCCCAGTTGGGAAGCGGTCACGCCCTCTTGCAGGCGAAAGACTCCGTCGGTGACGACTTCGTCGTCGTCAACGGCGACAACATAATCGACGAGAATATCGTGGCGGCGACGCTTCGACGCTACACCACGACCGATTCCGCCTCCACTGTCGCCGTCGCTCACTCGGACACCCCAGAGGAGTACGGCGTCGTCATCTCGGACCGCGGACTCATCTCGGACATCGACGAACACCCGGTCGAACGCGAGGGCTACCTCGTCAACGCGGGCGTGTACGTGTTCAACCGCAGCGTGTTCGACGCGCTCGACCGGACCGACCCGTGGCAAGGCGAGATACGGCTCACGGACGCCATCGCCCACCTCGACGGTCCGGTGACGTCGATTCTGGTCAACGGCGGATGGCTCGACCCCTCGAACCCCTGGAAGCTTCTGTCGGTCTCCGAGACCGTTCTGGCGGACGAACTCGGCTCTCAGGTCCAGATTGCGGACTCGGCGCGAGTCCACGAAACCGCCGTCATCGAGGGTCCGGTCGTCATCGGAGAGAACTGCAACATCGGCCCCGGCGCGGTCATCCGGTCGGGGACGTGCCTACAGGACAACGTCCACGTCGGCGCGAATACCGTCATCGAGCGGTCTATCCTCTCGAACGACGCCTACGTCGGCGCGAACGCGCTCCTCCGGGATTCGGTTCTCGGGTCGGGCGCCGAGATACGAGACTGCGTCGCCTCGCCGGGCGGCCGCGCGGACGTCGTCGTAGACGGGAAACTGTACACGGACCGGCGACTCGGAAGTATCGTGGCCGACCGAGCGACGGTCGGCACGAACGCGACGCTCGAATCGGGTTGCAGCGTCGGTGCGGAGGCAACCGTCGGCGCGGGCGTCGTCGTGGACGGAACGGTTCGCGAAAAAACGGAGATAGCTGCTTAACATGTGTGGAATAACTGCGTGCATCGGAGAGACCGACTCGGTGGAACCGCTTATCGAAGGACTGCAGAGCTTAGAGTACCGCGGGTACGACTCTGCGGGCATCGCCGTCAAGGGGCGGTCGGACATCTCGCTGGCCAAGAGCGTCGGCGAAGTGTCCGAACTCGTCGACGAAGTCGAGGAGAACCCCCTCTCGGGGGAGTACGGTATCGGTCACACCCGATGGGCGACGCACGGCGGCGTCACCGACGAGAACGCCCACCCGCACACCGACGAGTCGGGTCGGGTCGCCGTGGTTCACAACGGTATCATCGGTAACCACCAGTCGCTGAAGTCCGAACTGGAGTCGCGGGGACACACCTTCACGAGCGACACGGACACGGAAGTCGTCCCGCACCTCATAGAGGAGGAACTGAACAACGGCGCGACCCCCGAGGAAGCGTTCCGCTCTGCGGTCGCCCGCCTCTCTGGCACGTACGCCATCGCCGCCATCATCGACGGCGACGAGGCTATCTACGCCACCCGCTCTGGGTCGCCCCTCGTCTTCGGCATCGGCCCGGGCCGGTACTTCCTCGCCAGCGACGTTCCGGCGTTCGTCGAGTACACGGACCAGGTGGTCTACCTCCACGACGGCGACTTCATCGCCGTCCGCCCCGACGGTTACGAGATCACCGACGGCGCGGGCAGACAGATAAACCGCGAAGTCGAACGCGTCGAGTGGAGCGCCGAAACCGCCACGAAAGGCGGCTACGAGCACTTCATGCTCAAGGAGATTCACGAGCAGCCCGGCGCGCTCCGCAACACCATCCACGGCCGCCTGAACGCGCTCGACGGGACTGTGGAACTCGACGACTTCCCCGAGGGGACGTTCTCCGAGATAGAGGAGGTCCAGTTCGTCGGTATGGGCACGTCGTACCACGCGGCGATGTACGCCTCGAACATGCTATCGGCGCGCGGGGTACCGTCGTACGCCTTCCAGGCTGGCGAGTACGGCCTCGTCAGACCGCCGGTCAAGTCCAACACGCTCGTCGTCGCCGTCACCCAAAGCGGAGAGACCGCGGACACTCTCGACGCGATTCGGCGGGCGCAGAGCGCCGGGGCCCGAACGGTCGCCATCACCAACACCGTCGGGTCGTCGGTGACGCGCGAGTGCGACGAGACGCTCCTCATCCGCGCCGGACCGGAAATCGGCGTCGCCGCGACCAAGACGTTCTGCTCGCAGGTGACCGCTCTCTCTATGATCGGCGAACGACTCGTCGAGGACGTCACGGGCGGCCAGTCCAACAGCGCTCGCGACCTCGTCGAGTCGATGTCGCGGCTTCCCGGCCACGTCCAGGAGGTGCTCGACACCTCCATCGCGTCCGCCGTCGCGAAGGAGTACAAAGACGCGGACTCGTACTTCTTCATCGGGCGCGGCGTCGCCCACCCGGTGGCGCTCGAAGGCGCGCTGAAGTTCAAGGAGATATCGTACGAACACGCAGAGGGCTTTGCGGCGTCCGAACTCAAACACGGACCGTTAGCGCTCGTCACGCCGAATACGCCGGTGTTCGCGGTGTTCACCGGCTTCGACGACGAGGCCACCCTGAGCAACATGAAGGAGGTCCAAGCGCGCGGCGCGCCCGTCATCGCGGTCACCAGCAAGACCGACGGCGAGATAGCGGAGTTCGCAGACCACGTCCTCTCCATCCCGGAGACGCACCCCGACATGGCCGGCATCCCCGCGAGCGTCCAACTGCAACTCGTCGCGTACCACGCGGCTGACCTCCTCGACCGACCCATCGACAAACCGCGAAACTTGGCGAAGTCGGTCACGGTCCAGTAACGCGCGCCGACTCGCGCCCGACGGTCGAGTCGCGCACTCTCCGTATCTGCCGCCCACCGACTATATCGGCAAGAATTTCTCGTTTATAGCGACGTTTTAGCCATCTAACGGGTCGTATATCGGAGAAACTGCGCGAGAGAGTTTCTGCGACTGTTTCTCAATCTCCGCGAACCGAGAGTATGCGGGACTTACCGCGTCCGGTACGCGGTGGTTACCAACTGGGGTGGGGTGGTAAGAGGTGATTACATAAGGTGGGTACTCTCAAAGGAGAGTCCATGGCAGCCAGCACGCAATGGGTCGCGTCGTCACCGCTCCACCTCGAAGATGTAGATAGCGATGCTCTCCTCGACTCCCTCGGGGACGAGGTCGCACGAGAGATTCTCGTCGCGGGACAACGCGGCGCCGTCACCGCCGAGGAACTCGCAGAACGCTGCGAAGTCTCGGAGTCGACGATCTACCGCCGTCTGGACCGCTTGAACGAACTCGGCCTCGTCGAACGCTGCAACCCGCTTCTCAGCGCGTCGAAGGGCTCTTACCGCACGCGCATCGACGGCGTGTCCATCCAGATCGGAGAGGACGACATGGAGGTCAAGCAGGGCCCGAGCGACTGCACGGAGGACGCGATAGAGACCGTCATGGACGTCGTAGACGTCCAGCACGTGAGCTACGATGCGGACGAGGAACTCGTCGACGTCCAGTTCAAACTCGACCCCGACCTGTTCGAGACGTTCATGCAGGTGTACGGTCGCTCGAACGAGTGACGAACCGGTCCTGACCCGAGTCGGCGTTTTCTCCGGGCGTCTGTGACCGATTCGGCCGCCAGGCTCGCGCCGTTCGTAGACGAAACACACGAAGAGTACCGTCGGCGTTTCCGTCCGCTCAGCGGTCCCGCGTGACGGACTCGCCGGGTTCGACGGTCGAACCGGGCGAGAACACCACACCGGCGTCGAGACTACTGTTTATCCCCGTCTTCGTGTCGTGACCGACGACGACGCCCATCTTTCGGCGGCCGGTCGAGACGCGGTCGCCTTTGACGGTCATCTTCACGTCACCGCCGTCGTGTCGCAGATTCGCGACCTGCGTGCCCGCCCCGAAGTTCACGTCACGCCCGACGACGCTGTCGCCGACGTACGAGAGGTGGCCCGCCGTCGCGCCGTCCATGAGGACGCTGTTTTTGACCTCCACGGCGTGACCTATCTTCGCGTTCGGACCGACGAGAGAGGCGCCGCGCACGTACGCGTTCGGACCGACGGTGGCACCCGATTGGATCAGCGCGGGCCCCTCGACGACGACGCCCGAGCGAACCGTCGCGCCCTCCTCTACGACCACCGAATCGCCGAGTTCGGCGTCGTCGCTCACGTCGCCGTCGACTTGCGCCTCCAGTTCTCCGAGTTTCCACTCGTTGGCTTCGAGCAGTTCCCACGGGCGTCCGACGTCCAACCACCGGTCGAACGCGACTGCGCGCACGTCGCCGCGTTCGCAGAGGCGGTCGAGCACGTCCGTCAGTTCGAATTCGCCGCGCTCTGACTCCTCCACGTCGTGAAGCCACGCGCCCGCCTCCTCGGGGAAGACGTACGCGCCGGCGTTGACGAGGTTCGAGGGCGGGTCCTCGGGCTTCTCGACGACGCCGGAGACGTGGCCCGCGTCGTCGGTCCGGAGGACGCCGTACGACGTGGGGTCGGCCACCTCGAACGATCCGACCGCGGGTCCGCCGTCGTACAGGTCTCCGAGCGACGGCACGTCGTAGAGCGCGTCGCCGTTGAGCACGGCGAACGGGCCGTCGTCGAGGACTTCGACCGCGGCCCGGACCGCGTCGGCAGTCCCGCGCTGTTCCTCCTGGACGGCGTATTCTACGGGTACGCCCGCGTACTCGTCGCCGAAGTGCTCGCGCACGTCCTCGGACTGGTAGCCGACGACGAGTACGATCTTCGACGCGCCGGCCTCGACGGCCGACGCTACCGTGTGAGAGACGAGGGGACGCCCGGCCACCGGGAGCATGGGCTTCGGACGCTCGTCGGTGAGCGGCCCCATTCGACTGCCGACGCCTGCGGCGAGAACGACTGTCTGCATACCGGGTGTACGCGGCATCGGGGAAAATGTATTTGCGGACTACGACCGCCGCGCTCCGGATTAGGTGGGGTCTACCGACGGTGCACGTGCGGCCGAACCGGTTCCCGCATCTCGTGCTTTGACCGGGGAACCGACTTCGTTCGACCGGCTACGGAGGGCGTGTATCGATGGTTTCCGAGCGCCGCGTCGAACTCTCCGTGAGGGCGACCGTCGACAACGACCGGTTACACGGCTTCTATTCGAGTTAACCGGCGTAAAATGGCGCGTTTCGGCGTTCAACGACGCGAACCGAAACGGTGTAAACCGTCATATAGCTGGACTCCGTTCGGCTCACCATGTCGCTGACGGACCTCGTCGCCGGCGTCGAAGACGCCGAAAAGACGCTGACGGTGTTCAACCCGAAACCGGGCGTCGCCGGAGAACTCCGCGAACGGTTCGCAGAGCGGAATCTCGCGGTAACCGTGGAGACGACGCTCGGCGGCCCGCGCAACTTCGTGGTGCTGAGCCATCGAGGGTCGTTCGTCACCGCCGTCGATGCCGCGGAACTGTCGTGTGACGGGTCCCGAGACGCGTCGGAGTCCGCCTCGGCGAGGTACCGACCGGTACTCGACCACCTCGACGAGACGACGTTCACCTCGTACGACCGAGCGACGATGCTCGACGCCTCGCGCGAGATAGAGGACAGAGCGTGTCGGGTCGGTGAGGGGAGTCTGCACGCCGGATTCCAAACCGTCGAACACTTCGAACGACAACGAACGGTGTACGAACGCATCGGCGAGTGCGACGGGCTCTCCGTTCACGCGTACGCCGCTCCGAGTCCACGGTTTCGACCCGCCGAGAACGTCCAGTTCCACCTCGAACGCGGCGCCGAGATTCGAGACTCGTGGTTCGTCGTGTTCGACGGCGGCCCCGAGGAAATCGGCCGGTGCGCACTCCTCGCGGAGGAGCGGAGTCCGGGTCGGTTCTACGGCTTTTGGACCTACGACTCAGAGACGGTGGCGTCCGTCGTGGCCCACCTTCGGTCGTCGTACGGTCGCCCGAAATCCGACGGTACCGCGGGTCGGTGCTGACTCGGTCGCTTACGCGCTCCGGTCGCACTGAGGGCAGCGAACCGTCGCGGAGAGTGCGAGCGTTCCGGTCGCTCTCCGCGTTAGTTCGGCACCGCACCGCTCACACTGCGGGGAGGGACTCTTTGATTCGGTCATCACCTGCATACCCGTCACCGAAGGTCTTGGCTGTATCGGCGCTCTTCCGTCCCGTCTGCTCGGTCAGCGACCCGCCCCGACCCGCCTCGACCGGCCGTTACATTTTTATTGTAACTGCGCCCACACAATCACGTCTAACACACATTCACTAACTCTTACAATCTTAGGGGTGTAACGGTAGGCTCGAATTTCGGGAACGAGCGCGTCCGAATCAGTGGATTTGCTGCGATAACTCGCCTTCGACGAAGGATATAGTTGATAGAATGACAATATCTGGGCGGGGCCGGTAACGGTGTCGCGTCTCGCCGACAGAACCGCGTCGGCAGAAGAGACCCGCCCGGCGGCGCCCGCGGGCCCCGAACGCGGCGCGTCCGGTCACCTCGGTGGTCGGAGTCGGTAGTAGCGTTTGTTGAGACCGTACATGTAGCCTTCTCGCATCGTCTTCAACACCGCGTAGGTGAGGAAGAACGCGACGACGGGGAGGATGAACGTCAGGTCGAACAGCAGGTCGACGTTCATCGGCATGAGGTTCTTGATGGCCAGAATCGAGATGGTGAACGCGAAGACGACGCCGCCGACGCCGACGGCGGCCCAGAACGGCTGCTCGACGGGGCGGCGCGCGCTTCCTTTGTTGAGGAACGGGACCATCGCGATGATACCGACGACGACGACGTTCGCGAGAACGCCGTACGTCCGGTCCGCGGTCAGTTTCTGGCCGCCGAGAATCGCCAACTCGGGGTTCAGCGGGCCGAGCTTCAACAGGCCGAACGACCAGTACAGATACCAGTCGGGCAGGATAATCGCCGGCGTGGAACTGGGGTTCGCTGGCGCGCCGATGTGCGGCGGCATCGTCGCCGAGAGAAACAGGATGACCCCGACGAAGAAACTCGCGATAGAGAGGTTCCGGATTATCTCGTGGGGCCACGTCGGGAAGCCGAGCACGTCGCGTTCGACGTAG